>DAOWNP010000106.1 GCA_030642545.1 Desulfobacteraceae bacterium
CATCAAAAAGCATTGTCAAACCATTTAAAAGCGTATTGCCTACAGGATTTGCAAAAAGATCTTTTTGTGATTCTAAAAACTTTGCTGTATCAGGAGCATAAGTATTAGCTACTGCTTTAAACCATTGTTTCACAATAGTTTTCTTCTTTTTTATTAGTTGTTTTTGAATACTCATTTATTATATTTTTTACCTCAACCAAAATTTAATTCAGAATACTTTACTTTTTTAAAAAAACACAATTTAGCCATATTTTATAAACAACCGCAAAATTTATGTCAAGCAGAAATAAATTGCTGTTTTATCTTGATTAGTTTTAAATTTCCTGTTTTAATATTGAACTGATATTATGTGTATAGTTTTTATATGCAAAATCTCTTTTTAAATAATTCAAAATTTGAAATATTGTTTAATTTTTATTATAGCTTAAATGTATGGCTGAAATTAAAATAAACCCTGTTTTATCTACTTTAAAACTTTAAAATAAATAACTTTTGTGTATATTTTTTTAAATATCTTCAACATATATCCTGCTGTTTATCTCTCTGTAAAACTTCTTTTATTTATCTTTCTAAATATTTTTTTTATAAAAAAAACAGAACAGCAGTCTCTTTTTCTTTTATCAAATAAGTGTGATTTGTATTTAAAAAGGATTTCTTTATAATTATGACGGATCAAATTTTTTTATTGATTATACTTCTGTTTTTTTCAGGTTTTTTTTCTTCAGCTGAAACTGCTCTTTTTTCTATAACAACAACAAAAGCAAGATATCTTTCAAAAAGTAATAATACTTTTGATCAGTTAATAAGCAAAATGAAACATAATCCCCACAAACTTCTTTCTACTATCTTAATAGGAAACAATATAATAAATGTTGGTGCTTCTGCTTTAGCTACATCACTTGCAATGGAGATGTTTCCAAATCATGCAATTGGTATAGCAACAGGTATAATGAGCTTATTGATTCTCGTTTTTGGCGAGGTTTTCCCAAAATCTTTGGCCACACGAAATTATCTGTTTATTGCACGAATCTCAATTTATCCTGTTTACTGGCTGTCTATATTACTTTGTCCTGCAATTTTTTTATTAAATTTTATTCCAAAAATAACAGGTAATATAAAAAAAACTCCTGCAGCAACGGAAGAAGAGCTAATGAGCTTTATTGAGGTGGTTGAAGAAGAAGGAGAAATAAGAGAAGAGGAAAAAGAATTTATACACAATATATTTGAATTTGATGATATAAATGCATCTGAAATTATGACTCCAAGGGCAGATATGTTTTATATAAATATTGATAATAAACCTGATTTAAAAAAAATAGTGTTATCAGGATTTACCCGAATACCTATTATTAAAAAAAATATTGATAATGTTGTTGGAATATTAAATATAAAAGATCTTTTTTTGCAAAGTTTTAATAAAACTGAAGATTTAAATATATCAGAAATAATGACTAAGCCTTATTTTATACCGGAAAATAAAAAAATAAATACTCTGCTTCACCAATTTAAAGTAAGAAAGAATCATATGGCTATTGTTGTGGATGAATATGGTGGTACAGCAGGAATAATAACGCTTGAAGATGTTATAGAAGAGATAGTCGGTGAAATAAGTGATGAAACAGACAAAGAAGAACCCCATATTACTCAGCTTACTGAGAACGAGTGGGTTGTTCTTGGAAAATCAGACATAGAAGAGATAAATAAAACAATTTTAATGAATATTCCTGAATCTTCAGAATATGATACATTTTCAGGTTACATATTAGATAAAATTGGTAAAATTCCAAAAGAAAAAGAGGAAATAGATACCAAATCTTTTATAATAAAAGTAAAAACTATGGATCGAAACAGAATAAAAGAACTTCTTATTAAACAAAAAAATACAGATCTCTAATTTATTGACATAGAATATTACCTTTGATAAAAAGAGTTTTGGTTAATTTACATAGCTGTTATATAAAAATAGCTATTAAATTATATCATCATGATAGCTTTGTGAAAGTTATTATGTAATAGTCTGTAGCTTTTAATATTTTAATTTAAATGAAGGGTAAAAAAATGAGTAAGTTTCTTAAAATAATTTTATTAAGTGCCTGTATGCTTAGTTTTTCTGGATGGTTATTTGCAGGAACAACTGTAGATGATGCTATTCGAATGGAAAACAAGGCTTATAAAAAACACAAAAAAGGTATTGTTGAATTTTCTCACAAAAAACATATTGATGAATATAAATTAAATTGCGGAGAGTGTCACCATGATAAAGATAATAAACCGCTTAACGACTTAAAAATGGGTGATAATGTTGATAACTGTATTGTCTGCCATGCTAAAACAGGCAAAGTAAATAAAAAAGAAAAGCTTAAATATCATTCAGAAGCAATACATAAAAATTGTAAAGTCTGTCATAAAACTTATAACAAAAAAAATAAAACAAAAGCAGCTCCAACAAGCTGTAATAAATGTCATCCCAAAAAAAAGTAGAAAAAGTTATTTAAAAAAGCTATAGATTATTACAAAATAAATTTTACAAAAATCAGGAATGGGAACAAAATAACTTATAAAAATTCTGCGTTAATTTTCTTTGTTATTTTGTTTCTATTCCTTAGCAATAATTTTGCTTTTACTCACCTGCCACATCTTTCCCGCAATGTTTGCAAATAGAAGCTTTTTGTTTTATTATTTCTGCACAAAAAGGGCAGTTTCGTGTAAAATTTCTTGCATGTATTTTTGATATTGAACTTGTAACCCTGTCAGATAAAATCTGATTCCCAAATTTAGTATTTATCATGGTGTCAAGAACATCAATATCTGCAATATCCCCTAACATTTCAGCTGCTTTAATTCTGACTTTTACAGGTTCTATATGATCCAGTAAAAGTTTTAAAACTTCTACCCAGTTTTTTGAAACATAGCAATCTGCTAAAATTGAAAAACCTCGTTTAATAGATTCTTTTAAATTTTCCCGTGCAATAAGCACTTCATCTGTAAGAACCTGACCTTGAGCTCCTGCAGGGCTAAAAACAGGTATGCACTCAAACTGTTTTGTTCCCGGATAACACATGCAGCGATATGAAGCCTTGTGAGCCATAGACTCAAGTATATTATCCCAGCCCTGAACATAAAGGGGGCATTCTTCATTAAAACATATAAAAAGATAAGGAGTGCCCCATCCTAATCCATCACCCATAGCTATACTGGGAACTTCCCATATAGTCATCTCTTTTTTGCAATGAGGACATAAAGGCTTTTCCATATCCAGAACTTTTTCAAGAACCTGTTCCTTGGTTTCAAAATTCATAATTAAACTCCTAAAAAAAATATCAATTAAATTCAAACTTATTAAGTAATTAAATTTAATACTTTTGTCAATCAATCATAATAAGTAAATATGTTTTGTGGAAGTTATTTCATCCACGTTCCTTACCTTAAAAAATTAATATGATTTTACATGTATCTGTGCAGATAAAAGTTCTGGCTTATTTGTAGTAATAGTGCTTACACCGGCATCAAATAAAATATCTGACATAAAAGGGTTGTCCAAAGCCCATATATTTACAGATAAATTATGTTCATAAAATTTTTTAATAAAATTTTTAACCGGCTTATGTTTTTCTATGAAATAATTAAATATTTCTATATGTGAGCTTCCTATATCAACACCATTTGCTCCCATTAAAACTGCTTTTTCAATTATTTCTTCTGAATTATTGATATTGATAAGATTAAATATCGGAAAAACTCTATACTTTTTAAATTTTTCCTTAACCTTTTTCATTTTTGCAAATTCAGCATAATTATTAATAAATCCGATCAGTACAATCTGTTTACTGCTAATACGATATTGTTTTAATAAATTATAAAGAATATCTATTATTTTACCTTCATGGTCACTATTATGTTTTATTTCTATAAACAATACCTTGTCAGGTGGAATTGTTAAAAGTACTTCTTTTAAAGATGGTATTTTATATTTAAAAGGAGCAAATTTTTTATCTTCACCTATAATGTTTAATTTCTTAAGTTCATCTAATGTGCTATTATGAACAGATAAATTACGGTTTGTTAACCTGCCTGTCTCGCAGTCATGAAAAACTGCAATCTGCATATCCAGGGTAAGTTGTATATCTATCTCCACTCCATAAATATTTAAAGCCCATGCATGATTTATTGCCTCAATTGTATTTTCAGGAGCCAGATTATAATCATGATTGCCTCTGTGCGCAATTATTTTCACTTTTATTCCAGTATAATTTAATAGTGTGTCAAGTAAGTTTTTTGTTTATGACCCTGAAGCATTTATCCGAAAATATTTTATAGCTGTAAAAACAACAGCTTATAAAACAGTCAAGTCTAATATATATAAATTGCAACTACAATAAAAACTTGTGAATAAAAATAAATTAGCATAGATTTTATTTTGTTGTAACTTATAATAAAAAAATATGCTCTACAATTTGCTCAAAAAAGGAAAATGAGGATGCAGTGTAATAGTACACATATGAATTCAGGTAACTTTTTTTTTGAAAGGAAAAGAGACCGGATTTTGACCTTTTTATTTAAAAAGGATTACAGGTTTGTTGAAAAACTATATAAAGAAGCTTTGACAGAGTTAAATAAAAACAGATCTCTGCTTGAACCCGATCAAAAAGCTTTAAACCAGATCCAGAATATTTTTAAAAAATTTAAAAAAGATATTAACAGGGAATGTCCTGAAGTAGAAGAAATATATAAAAAAATACGTAAAAAAAATTCTGATATAGCAAAAAAAGAGATAAAAAATCAGGAAAAAGTTGAATTTGATAACTGGTTTAAATCTCTTGGTATTTCAAAAAAACAGTACAAGCAGATGCTTAAAACAGTTACAAATTTTCAGATAACAAAAGGGTGCAGTAATTTTTGCAGGCGTTGTAATGAGTGGGCACTGGCAGGCAGACGGAAACATTTCTCCTATAATGCTGTAAAGAAAATTACAAAAGATATATTTGAATCAGGAAATAATAAATTTGTTCATTATTCTGCATCAGATCCTCTTGACTGGGAAGATTGCGGGAAAAATTTTTCTAATTTGTTAAAATTTATGAGAAAAAATGGTTATAAACCGGAATATGGTTTTTTAACTAAAATTCCCAAAGGAACGGAACAGATAGCTGAAAAACTGCTTAAAAATGGTACTGATATGGCAGTTAGTATTTCAGATATAAACAGAAGCAGGGTAAGTAGAATTGAAAAAAAAGCAAATAAAGTTTTTTTATCCCACCATGATTCAAATGATTTGTTGATACCTGCCGGATTAGATGATGATTTTGTAAGTATAAAATCATCAATTACTGATAGTTATGGTACAGAAATTACTCCTGAAGGGGCATTTATTATTATTCCCACCTTTACAAGCTCATTGAATTTAACCGGACAGAGCAGGATAATGATTAATAAAGATACCTTGTTTTTTATAGCTGGTAAAACTGGTATGGATGGTCTTAGTGTTGAGTATTTTTATCCATTAAAAGCTTTGGATTTACAAGGTAAAGAGATTGTTCTGCCATATCTGCTATACCCCCAGATAGAGAATTTACTGCTTGACGGGGTAGTGTATGATGCTGTTTCACCTGGGATGATGAATATTCATGAGTTTTTTAAAACATTTGAAAAAGAAGCTGTAAAGCAGAGAAAAAAACTTGTTCCTGCTGTGGTAAAAACACTAAAAGAGAAATATTATAAAGATAGAAAAAACTCAGGTTTAAACAGAGAAAAAGCTAAACTGTTATGTAGTAATATTAAAAATTATCTTGATTTGTGTAATATGCAAAAAAACACTGTTTTTGAAAAAGCGGCACTATCTTATTTTTTAAAATCTATAATTGATTATCTTATAACTAATCCTGATAAAAGAGAGATTGTTTTCTGCCTGCGAAAACAGGACAAAAAAAAATATGATAATTTTTTTTTTGATTCAAATTTGTCTGAGACGTTTATACAGAATAAACTTGATAAATTAGAGATAACTACATTTGATCTGTTTAATATTTTTATTTTAAGAGTACTGGATAATCCTTTCGATAAACTTGTAAATGATTATATAAAAGAACATCCGTCTGTTTATGATCCTGTAAAACATCAGTATACAAATTATTCAGATTCTTCTTTGGTTTTTTGATATTTGTAAATAAGGCGTGGATTTTCAATAAATACTTTGGTGTCTGGTGGTATAGAGGTGGTTAACCAGACATTACCGCCTACAATAGATCTGGCACCAATGGTAGTTTCTCCTCCCAGTATTGTTGCTCCTGAATAGATGATTGTATCATCTTCAATGGTTGGGTGACGTTTTGCTCCACGAAGTTTTGCTCCTGCATCAGGGGGTAGTGATAGTGCACCAATGGTAACATTCTGATAAATCCTGACATTTTTACCTATAATACTGGTTTCACCTATAACAATACCTGTTCCATGATCCATGACAAAACTTTTTCCAATTTTTGCACCAGGATGGATATCTATTCCAGTCAGACTGTGAGCATATTCTGTCATAATTCTTGGTAATTGCGGAACATCTATTTTGAAAAGAATATGGGCAATCCTGTAAATTGTAATGGCATATATGCCGGGATAAGAAAAAATGATCTCATCATGGCTTTTTGCAGCCGGATCACCATCAAAAACTCCTCTTACATCTTCTGCGAGCGACAATCGAAGCTCAGGGATTATTTTAATTATTTTTAACGCAATTTCATTGCCGGTTTTTTCACATTCCATACATTTTTGACTATAGCGCAGACAGTCATGCCTTAATACATGAATGATTTGCTCAGACAGTATATCATAAAGCTCAGAAATACTTTGACCTATACTGTAAACAAGATTAGCCACGTCAATTTTTTTGCTTGAAAAATAGCCTGGAAAAAGAACTTCTCTAAATTTATCAATCATTTCCTTTATTGATCTGGAAAAATGAATCGGTTCGTCACCAATATGTGCAAAACATTTTTCATCTTCTATTGATTCTAAAATGGTGTGAATGATTTCAGGTAATTTTTTGCGATAGTTGGAAACATCTTCTCTTTCGGTTTTGCATAGACTGTTTGTAATAGAATTATTCATATTTTTTCCTGTTTCCATGACCCTAAGATCCAAAGATTTTTTTAAAAACTTCACATGTTTTACAGACTTTCATTTTTTCTTCCCATGAATTGTGGGCTTTATCATTATGTATAGTACCATTAATAAGCCAGCATAAATCACCTGCATTAAATTCCCAGGCAGGGCATTTTTTTAATTTTTTTTCAGGGCATTTTTGTATATCCCAGCATTTGTCAGGTTGTTTGCCTTTCCTCAAAGCTATTCTAAACAGCAAAAAAAGCAGTTGACGTTCAACATGATGAGAAACTTTGCGCCATCCCTGTTCATAACTATGTACACTTTTTATTGAAATTCCAAGAAGTTGAGCTATCTCTTTTTGTGTCTTGTTTAATTTTATTCTGATATCTTTGAACTTATCACTTTCCATTACTACCCTTAATCTATTTAAAGCATTATTTTTATTTTAATTTAGATATTAACTATAATTAATATACTACAAAGTAGGAGCTGTCAATCTGTTTTCTGCAGCCTGTGAACGTGGATGAATCATTTTAATGCTTTATGTCTTTTTTTATGTATATGAAAGTAATGGAATGATTGAAAATACATTTAATACAGGAACTGAAGTTTCACCATTTTTCCAACAGATTTTAGATTATACAATTTATTTATTTTAGAAAAAATATTACTCGGCACGAAATTTGAATTTCAATTTTTATGCCATTTTTTCTATTATTTCAATAACTTATA
>DAOWNP010000267.1 GCA_030642545.1 Desulfobacteraceae bacterium
ACAAAATGCCATTTTCAGATAAAATAAAAAAAACTTTAAGCAATCTTTATACAGCAGATCCGGAAATTGCTGAATTTGTTTATTTTAAACTTATTCAGAAAAACATAGAGCTTGATAAATACAGATCTGAATTGTTAATCAAAGATACCATATGGGGTTTGTCTGTTGAAAAATCATTTGGCAGGGCTGTCGCCTGTGGTCATATTGATCTTACAGATTCAGATATGAAAGATGTTGAAGTTTATAGAGATCTTGTATTTAAAGCAGCTAAAACAGGTCCTTCTTTTGGAAAAATAATGGCTTTAAATTTAATACCTGTATTAAAAACAGGTGAGCAGGATTTTTTGGAAAAATTTCTTAATACAGTAAGTATAATGACAAATGTAGGTGCATTTACACTAAAACCTGCTTTTTTTACTTTATCTTCAATATTAAAGGAAAAAGACATAAAATCTGCTTACAGTTTTCTTGATCTTCTAACATCCACTTATCAGCATAAACTTACATATAACAGGTACCAGTATTTTTCTAAATACATGACAAAACAGATTTTAGATCTTGATCCGTTAAGCAGAAATTTTCAGATAAAACAGATCAATAATGTTATGCTTACAAGTCATCTGATAGTAGATTCTTTTTTAGAAGGGTTTTTTTCAGGTCTTAATGCTCTTTCAAAGCAGTCGCTTGATTTTTTTGTTTTACAAGGGATTTCGCTGATTAAAAAAAGTAATGTAAAATCAGCATCACGTTTTTTAGGCTTAAAATCAAAAACTTCAAAAACCTTGTACAACAAGCTTAGAATAAATGTTTCTTTTTTTTCTGTAAAACAACAGCTTGACAGATATTTAAAAGCAAGAACAGGAAAAATGATTGTGACCAACAGTTGGTCAAATCTTCCTGACAAAGTGAAACAGGCGGTAGATAAAGATTCTTTAGTATGTAGTTATGCTAATTTTATTTATTTAAAAGAGAAAATAGGAGTTTATGACAGCAGAGAAAAAAATATTGATCTGTATAAATATTTGATAAAGCTTGAAACAGGATTAAAAGAGTTTAATACTTTTGATTTTGATATAGAAAAATTTTTTGATAAATTAAAAAATTCTTTAATATTAAAGCAAAAAACAGTTTTTAAACAGGAACACAGGGGAAACCTTTTGGATATAAAGCTGTTTTTTGAACTGTTTTCAAAAACAGATCTCACTCAGAACCTGTTTACAATATTTGAGCATGGAAGAATAAGGATTTTGTATAAAAAGCTGTATCCTGGAATAAACAAGTCTGTATATCCAGTACTTTTTGATAATGCACAAACATTGTATAATAATAAAACTTATGCAAATCACCTTTTGTCTGCACTTTATACCTTTATTGCCATAGGATGTACAGCTTTTGAAGATTTTATTTTTTCAGAATCTGTAAAAACTTATACACAATCTCTTATAGAAGATTTTGATAATTGTTTTTCAGATAAAAGCCAAGTTGAAGATACAGCTTTATTTATTTTTAAACATTTTAAAAATATTGAAGAGTTTATAAAATCAAATAGTGCAAAAAATGGTAATTTACAAACTCCTGTTTTTAAAACTCCTTTTAATAGAAAAATCAGCGAGACGCTTTTTTCGTATTCAGATTGTAAAACAGAGTCTGTTTTACAAAAAATAAATGCTGATCTTGCAAAAAAGAATTTAAAAGCTTATAGATCAGACATAAAACAAATTTTAAGAAAAAATAATAATAAAATTAATGCAGCCGATTTAAAAGAGATTATAATATATAATACGTCATGCGGTATGCAGCAAAATTGTGAAATATCTTTAGATATTTTGTCAGATATTATACACGAAATAAAGGATATGTTTGCTCAATCAGGCGAAAGAGATTTAGAAGGTTTTAGATATAAAGAGTGGGATTTTTTTGAAAATGATTATATTAATGATCATGTTCTTGTAAGAGAAAAAACGGTTCATGAGATATGTGGAGATTTTTACACAACATCTTTACACAGGCATAAAGGAGTTGTAAAAAAAATCCGTTATGCTTTTGAACTATTAAAGCCGCAGCAGTTTTCAATATTGCGTAAATGGAGAGAAGGAGACGAATTTGACTACGAGAGCCTTATAAATTTTGCTATAGATAAAAAAGCAGGAATAATGCCTTCTGATAAGCTGTATATAAAACGGCTAAAAAATATAAGAGATGTTGCAGTTCTGATTTTAATAGATTTGTCACGATCAACTGCAAATTTTGTTCTAAAATCTGATAAAACAGTGTTAGATACAGAAAAAGAGGCTGTTGTTCTTTTATCTGAAGCTTTGGAAGTAGTGGGAGATCAATATTGTATAGCCGGATTTTCAGGCACAGGCCGTCTTGGAGTGGATTATTTTATTGTAAAAGATTTTAATGAACAAATGAATAATAAAGTAAAAATGAGAATAAATGGGATAGCCCCTCAAAGAAGTACGAGAATGGGAGCTGCTATAAGACACAGTGCATACAGGCTGGGCATGGTTTCAGCAAAAATTCGTTTAATGCTTATTATTGGTGATGGATTTCCCAATGATACAAACTATAAGCAGGATTATGCTATAGAAGATACAAGAAAAGCCATATTAGAATCACGGTCAAAAAATATATTTACCCATGGAGTAATTGTTAATATGGCAGAAAATCCAAAATTAAATAATCTTTTTGGAAATGCACATCATCATGTTATTTCTGATATCACCAATCTTCATGACAAACTGTTTAAAATCTATAATTTTCTTACAAGATAAGGAACGATGACCAAATAACTTCCACAAAGGTGTATTAATAAATGGGAAATATCAGAAAATCAGCTTTTGGATATTCAACAAAATGTAATATTAGATGTGAGCATTGTGTTGCAGCAGGAGAGACTCCGCAAACTGGTACAATGAACCTGATTCAGGCAAAATCTATAATTCATGAAATGGTTCAGGCTAATGTTAAAGGGGTTAGCTTTACAGCTGGTGAACCTCTTATTTTCCTTTCTGAAATTATTGAACTTATAAAAATATGTTGTGAAAATAATATCTATACACGAGTTGTAACAAACGGTTTTTGGGCAAAAACATGTGATATGTCAGATCTTGTTATTTTGCAGTTAAAGGATGCGGGACTTTCTCAATTGCGAATAAGCTTTAGTAAATGGCACCAAAAACATATCAGTCGTAAAAATATTTTAAATGCATCTAATAGCTGTAAAAAACATGGTATTAACTATTTTATCTCTTTTGTAACTGATTTTTCAAAGGAAGATGAGGAGTATGAAGATTTTTTACGGAAAAATAACCTTAAGTTTTTCCCGGAACCTGTGATATTTTCCGGAAGGGCAGAAGGATTCAGAAGGCATGAACTTTATACGGATTATCAGGCTAATTGTTGTTTTATGAATCCATATATTTCTCCTGAACTTGATATGTATGCCTGCTGTGATGCAGGTATCCATTTTACAAATACAAATTTTTTTCATCTTGGTAATCTGAAAAATAATACCATAGATGAACTTTTTTTAAAAAGTGAAACAAATAGTCTTTATAACCATATTAGAAATATGGGAATTACTGCTATTGCTTCTTTTGCCGGTTTTAAATCAAGAGAAATTATAAAATACAGAAAATGTGAACTATGCAAACTTCTGTTTGATTCACCTGAAACACTAAAATTTCTTGGAAAAGTTAGTAATACGAGATTAAATGAATGGTACAGATGATATTAAACATGGATGAAATAAATGTTAGTCCATATTTAATATATGATGTATTTCCGGCATCATTCGTTGAACACATGCTTTTCCCTCTTTTATAGCTTCATTGGCACGATAAAACTCCAGTAGTCCAATATGTGATAGTTTTGGGACAAG
>DAOWNP010000072.1 GCA_030642545.1 Desulfobacteraceae bacterium
TAGTATTGCGGATCTGCAACTTTCTGCTGGTAGTATTGCGGATCTGCAACTTTCTGCTGTAAATACATCTGTTCATTTAAATTTGAAGCTTGTGGATCTAAACTTTGATAATTATCCTGCATGGTATATTGCTCCTTATGATTATATCATTTTATTTGCATTTATCATTTTTTACCGGGTAATGATTTTTTTTCTTCATTTTTGTCTTTTGATTTTGTTTCCGGTAATGCCTGTTTTACAGGAGATGCAGCTTTATCCCACAATATTTTTGCTCCTGTAGCAACCACAGCAAATCCTACTATAGAGAGGAAACTGCTTCTTGGTGCAGCAGCACCTATAACAACTGTTGCAGCTGCTGCCGCAAGACCTGCTCCTACAGATTCTTTTAATACATTTTTTACAGCTTCAGATTTATCAATTTCATCATTTTTTACCATAACAACATTTGTTGCTGCAGCAGATGCAGCACCTATAACAGATCCAACACCACCCATCACATAAACAGATCTTGATAACGGAAAAGCAGTCTGTTGTTTTATATTATCATACATTATTTTCTCCTTTTTCATTTTCGGTTTTAGAAGATTTACCCATAATACCGGACAGAGCATCTCCAAGAGTTTTTTTCACTGTATCGTTAGTTGCAAAAAACACTAACAAAGCTCCTATTATCGCACCTTTCCAATACTGCGTATCTATGCCTTCAAACAAATTCATTATTTTTGGTATATCAGGGCTTTCTCCGTTAATAATATCATTTACAACATCCATAATCTGGCCATGCCTTTTTTCTCCTACACCAGGAAGTTGTTCCTCTGGAACAGGCGTTTGTTGTTCATATATATACTGAGGGACATCTTGCCTGTAATATGGATTTTGCTGGTAAACATTTTGGGGTTGAATATTTGGCGTAACCTGAGCATACATACCCTGCAAAGGCACTTGTGGTTGCTGCATCTGTGGTTGTTGCATCTGCGGTTGCTGCATCTGTGGTTGCTGCATCTGTGGTTGCTGCACTTGTGGTTGCTGCATCTGTGGCTGCTGTATCTGTGGCTGCTGCATCTGTGGCTGCTGCATCTGTGGCTGCTGCATCTGTGGCTGCTGCATCTGTGGCTGTTGCATCTGCGGCTGTTGCATCTGCGGTTGCTGCATCTGTGGTTCTAATTGCTGAGATACGCCAGAATTTATACCTTGAAAGCCACTTGCTGTCAACGGGACATGAACATCCCCCTGGATATTACCTGCAGACTGAGGATTATTTTGTTCTTGAGGTTTCCCAAGAACAAGCCCTTCTGACATATAGCGTGGAATATCATAAGCATTTTGGCTACCTGATTCTCCTTTTGCCTGAGTTCCTCCTGTCTGGTCAGCAGAAGGCATCATTTGTGGTTGCTGCTGTGTGATGTTTTGGGATGCTCCATGTAAAGCACCCTGTCCATTATTACTAATTGCATCATTTTGCATATTTCCAGTACTATACTGTACTCCTGAATCAGAACCTGTTCCAGTCTGACCCTGTTTTCCTTCAGAGTCACTGCATGATTCCGTACTCTCACTATCATGAGAGCTTGTCGTATCTTTCATAAAGTCATTCTCCTTAGTTAAATAATTTAATCATCGCTCCTTCTAAGTATATTTTGTGGTAACTGCGGCTGATCATAAAACAACAACCTTGATGAATTTGCCATAATACCAACTGTATGGGTAATATGAACAAGACCGGCCATAACCGGAGACAACATCCCCAAAGCAGCCAGAATTACACCAATAATATTAGACCCGGTAGCAATCCAGAAATTCTGGTGCACAACTTTGATTGTAGCATGACTCAAAGATCTGACATATATTATCCCCCTAATATCATCTTTAACAAGAGCTATATCAGCTGCTTCAATGGCAATTTCAGATCCGCCTGCACCCATGGCAATACCAATATCCGCTTCTGCAAGAGCCAGTGCATCGTTTATCCCATCTCCTACCATTAAAACTTTATTCCTGTTGTTTTTTAGTTCACGAATAATATTTGCTTTTTCCTCAGGCATTACCGAATAATAACATTTCGAAATATTAAGTTTTTTTGCTAAATCAAGAGCCGTATATTTAGAATCACCTGTAACCATAACAATTTCATCAACACCATCATTTTTAAGAAATGAAACAACACTGCCTGTTTCAGGCCTTTGGTGATTAGCAAGCCCTATAACACCTGTAAGCTCACTATTTTTTGCAATAAATACTATGGTAAGCCCATATTTTTTTATTTTTTCAAGCTCCATTTCTACTTCAACAGGAGCTACAGAAAATTTTTCCATAAGCTTTCTACTACCAACAAGAATTTCATCTCCATTAATTTCACATCTAACCCCAATACCAGGCATATAATCACAGACATCATGAATAATCGGCTTTATTCCTCTTTTATGTGCTTCGGTTTTAATTGCTAAAGCCACAGGATGCAAATTATGGATTTCAGCAGAATATGCTATTTGAATAAGCTCTTTTTCACATGTTTTGCTGAAAGCAGCAAGATATTTAATTTCAGGTTCATTAGTGGTTAAAGTCCCTGTTTTATCAAAACATACAATATTAGCTTTTGAAGCTTCTTCAAGATATCTTCCACCTTTGATTAAAATATTTTTTTTTGCTGCAGCACTTATAGCAGCACTTATAGCAGTTGAAGCAGACAGGATAGTTGCACAAGGACAAGCCATAACAAGCATAACAGAAAAAGCCCGCCATATACTTTGAGTAAAAATATAAGTAAGTATCGTTACAGTAAACCCTGCTTTTACAAGATTTTTTGCAAGCTGGTCAGCCAGAGTTTCAATTGCCGCCTTGTTTTCAAGGGAATCCTCAACCATCTGAAAAATGCGTGAAAGATAGGTTTTATCTCCCACATATTCAGCCTCAACAAAAATCACACCCTGCCTGACAAAAGTCCCTGCAAAAACATTTCCGTCTGTTTCACGCAATACAGGTTCTGATCCACCGGTTATTGACGATTCATCAATAAGAGCCTTGCCCCGTATAATCATTCCATCAACAGAAATTTTTTCTCCTGTATGTAAAACAACTGTATCTCCTGGTCTTACATCTTCCACAGGAATTTCAACTTCAACTCCATCAACCAGGATGTAGGTATTTTTTTCAGTTACACTAAGAATATTTCTTATTGATTTTCTGGAACGTTCGGTTATCCATGTTTGCAAAAGTGAGCCTCCGGCAGTAATCCAGAGAATTTCAAGAGCAGCCACAGCCTCTCCTGCTATAACCGCTGTAATAATACTTAATCCTAAAAAAGACTCCAGTGTAAACCGCCGTTCCTTAAAATTTTCGACCCCTTTTTTAACAAGCGTCACTGATAAAGCTGTAGTTATTAAACCCAAAGGGCTAAATAAATTTTGGGCAAGCGGTTTTTTCAGCAAAACATCCCGTGTGAAAACAATAATAGTTAATAATGATAATCCTATAAAACGGAAAAGAGATGATTTTAGAGTTTCCCCTCTTTTTTCCAAATCTTTTTTTGCTGAACAACTATTTTTATCAACTTTTGTTTTTCCAGAACACGCATAAAAATCTGTTACTATTTCCAAAATATCTTTTTGGGTAATAACAACTTGATCATACCTTATTGTAAGGCTTGCGCTTTTGTGATTGGCTGTTGCCCATTTTATCCCTTTAACATTTTCAAACTCTTTTTCAAGAAGAAAAGAAGCTTTTGGGTTAAGCCGAATTGGATAAATTTTAAGCCTGATTCTCTCGGGAATCGAATGTTTTATTTGAATAATTTTTGCATCCATAAATTATAACTCCTTATAAGTACAATTAAGATCTTCTTAGGCATTGCTAACTTTATTAGCAACCCATATTTAAGTTGTCAAGAGTATTTACTTTTTTTATTGAATGCATCATGTTTAATTAAACATAATTATAAATTATATCAGACTGAGTCAAGCAAATTCTGCTAATAATAAGAAATTGCAAAATCTTTTATATAAAAGTCTTTTTTAATAATATTATCTCATTATGTTATAATTGGTCAATCTATTCATTTTTTTACCCTTGTCCATAAACTTTTATCTTTATGTTGTGCTCATCAGATCATGATTATTGGGAATACATTTTCTTTATATATTTTAAGTTATTGTTAAATATTTTAAAATAAGGAAATAAGAGCTTAGTTTTAATTTAGGATATACACGTAGTAAGCTATAATAAAATTTGAAAACTCTGGAACTCGCTCAAACAATTAAAGTCTTTCAAATTTCACCATAGCTTGGAAACAAAATAATTGACACTTTTACCAAAAGGCAGACTATTAGTAACAGATTATTTTCAGAAAACATAAGCACATTATTTTTTCAGTATGTATTTTTATTGTGGTTCTTCAACCTCTTTTTTTCCGAATTCTTCCTTAACAACCTGTACAACTTTTTTCGATGTGTTTTTAACTTTTTCAGTATTTTCCTTTGCAATTTCTTTTATTTTGTCTATGTTATAATTTTTTGGAAAAAGTTTTGCAATGACAAAGCCTGCCGTAAAAGACAATATTATTCTAAGCATTTACTCCACCTCCTTTTATAGGTTTTTACTGTTTAAAATAGATTAATAAACACTTTGGAAGTGTGACCAAATATGGTATCGTTTCCTCAATATTAATCTATTAAAATTCTTTACATGTTTTATTGAAAATATCAAGAAAATAAGCAATAATTATAATTGCTTTAGAACCTTTTTCCCAAAAAACAAAAATTAGAAAATTTACTCAAATAAGATTTAGAGTTGCTAATAACCAATAAAGCTGTTTTAAAGTTATTGTAATAACCTTGTTAGCATCATAAAGAAAAGCTTAGAAGCTTTACGAATTATTAATTCGAATTTTTGTTTTGAAAATGAGCGTAAGCCTAAAACAACAAACAAAAGAGGTTGAAATTTTAAAATTTAATATTGTCAGGGATACTATTTTTATCCTAATTGGTATTGTTTTAGCTGGTTTTGGACTAAAAGGATTTTTACTGCCCAATTCATTTATTGATGGTGGAGCTATGGGTATTTCTCTGCTCATATCTGAAACAACCAATGTATCATTATCTATTCTTATTGTAGCGATCAATTTACCATTTCTCTTATTTGGATATTCACAAATAGGAAAACAATTTGCTATTAAAAGTATTATTGCCATCATTGGTCTTGCATTAATTGTTCACTTCATACCTTATCCTCTGATTACAACAGACAAATTACTTATTGCTGTTTTTGGCGGCTTTTTTATAGGAGCAGGAATAGGAATGGCAATTCGGGGTGGATCTGTAATAGACGGAACGGAAGTATTAGCAATTCATTTAAGCAAAAAATCAGGACTGACCATTGGAGACATAATATTAATTTTCAACATTATTATATTTTCATTTGGAGCTTACATTTTATCAATAGAGATTGCTTTGTATGCTATACTGACCTATTTAGTTGCCGCAAAAACTATAAATTTTGTAATTGAAGGAATTGAAGAATACACAGGAATAACTATAATATCAGATAGCAGTGACAAAATAAGGTTAATGATTACTGAAAAGTTAGGCAGAGGAGCTACTATTTATATGGGCAAAGGGGGATATGGAAAAAAAAGTTACAACTTAAAGCAAATTGACATTATTTACACAGTTATTACAAGACTTGAAATTGCAAGCCTGCGAACAGAAGTTGATAAAATAGACCCTAATGCGTTTATTATTATGAATAGTATAAAAGATACAAAAGGAGGAATGATAAAAAAACGACCGTTAGAAAAATAAATCACGTAAGGCTTCAACTGTTTTAAATGAATGAAATTTAATATTCTGCTCTTAGTTGTCCGCATGCAGCTGAAATATCTTTCCCTTTGCTGTGTCTTATTATGGCGGTAAAGCCCTCTTGGTGGAGTATATCCTGAAACTTTTCGACTGTTTTATTATCAGGTGGTAAATAATCACTTTCTGGATGCTTGTTAAAAGGAATAAGGTTGATTTTTGCTCTTTGTTTATTAAGCATTTTTGTAAGTTCTGCTGCATGGTATAAAGAATCATTTATTCCTTTTATAAGAATATACTCAAAAGTTATTTTGCGTCTTTTTGATAATGGATAATTTTCACAGGCACAAAGCAGAGCTTCTAAAGGGTATTTTTTATTTACAGGCATTAATTTATTTCTTATCTTGTTATTTGTAGCATTTAATGATATAGCTAAATTTATATTAAATTCTTTACCTATAAGTGGTATTTTTGGAATAATACCGCATGTTGATAAAGTTACCCGCCTATTTGAAAATTTAAGACCATAGTCAGAATCTGTAATTATATTTAGAGCATTTTTAACATTTTTATAGTTTGCAAGAGGTTCACCCATTCCCATAAAAACAATGTTTGTTAATAATTTTTGAGATTTTAGATCGTGTTTAATATCACATATTTGAGAAATTATTTCGCCTGTTGTAAGGTTTCTTATAAATCCGGCTTTTGCTGTCATACAAAAACTGCAGTTTTGGGCACAACCTACTTGTGTAGATATGCAGATAGTATAATGGCTTTTTTCAGGGATAAGAACGCTTTCTATAGATTCTCCATCATGTAATTTAAAAAGATATTTTTTAGTACCGTCTGTTGAAGAATTTGTTTTAATCACTTTATTACGATTTATATGGAAAAAATCACTAAGAAGAGATCTTGTTTCTTTTGAAATATTTGTCATTGCTGAAAAAGTATCAGCTTGGTGGATGTATATCCATTTAAATATTTGATCTGCTCTGTATGGTTGAATTTTTTTTTCTTTAAGCCATGTGGATAATTGATCTCTTGTGTAATTTTTTATATCAATAAGCTTGTTTGTTTTTATAAAACCTGACATTTAATAGCCTTAATTTAATTTATGTTTAAAGTGTAAAAAATATTAAAAGCTAATGACTTAATCGTCAATAAAAATATATTGAATTTTTATTTATATAATATTATAAATAAAAGATTTTAATAAAATAATTTTATTATGATATTTAGTTGACATTTGAATCTTAAAATATTAATTCTAAAAAATTTGTTTATTTACTGTCTTTGGGGTTAGAATGTTTGAAAATTTAAGCGATAAGTTAGATAATATTTTTAAAACGTTAAAGGGGCATGGAAAGCTTTCTTCTAAAAATATTGAAGATGGGCTTCGTCAGGTTAGACTTGCTTTTCTTGAAGCTGACGTTCATTATAAAGTTGCAAAAACTTTTATCAGCGAGATTAAAGAAAAGGCTTTAGGGTCTGAGGTTTTATCCAGCCTGACTCCGGGTCAGCAGATTATAAAGATTGTAAATGAATCTTTGACAAATCTTTTGGGGCAGAAGCATCATGAGATTTGTCTTGAGAAATCATCTGTTGTTTCATCTATTATGCTTGTTGGACTTCAGGGGTCAGGTAAAACAACTACTGCCGGAAAGCTTGCTCTTTTTTTAAGAAAACAGGGCAGGAAACCATTGCTTGTTCCTGCAGATGTTTATCGCCCTGCAGCCATAGAACAGCTCAAGCAGTTAGGGAAGCAGATCGGAGTTCCTGTTTTTAATTCAGACCCTGATATGGATCCTGTAGAGATATGTAAAAAAGCTCTTTTGTATGCTGTAGATATGAGTTGTAATACAATTTTATGTGATACAGCAGGAAGACTTCATGTAGAAAATGAATTAATGGATGAATTAAGCAAAATCAAAAAGTCAGTTTCTCCATCTGACATATTGCTTGTTGCTGATGCCATGACAGGACAAGATGCAGTTAATATAGCAGGAGCTTTTAACGAATGCCTTGATATTGGAGGAGTAGTTTTAACCAAAATGGATGGTGATGCAAGGGGCGGAGCTGCTCTTTCCATTAATGCTGTAACAGGTAAACCGATTAAATTTATAGGTGTAGGGGAAAAATTAAACGATTTTGAAGCTTTTTATCCAGAACGAATGGCATCAAGAATTCTCGGAATGGGAGATGTTCTTACTTTTATAGAAAAAGCACAAAGTGTAGTTGATGAAGACAGGGCCATTGAGCTTGAGAAAAAACTTAAAAAAAATCAATTTACACTGGAAGATTTTAAGGATCAGATGGTTCGTATCAGAAAAATGGGGTCTATTACAGATATTATAAAAATGATTCCTGGTCTGGGTAAGAGCAAGCAGTTGAAAAATCTTAATGTAGACGAAAAAGAGTTTGTAAGGATAGAGGCAATAATAAATTCTATGACTCCTAAAGAACGCAGGAATCATTCTATAATAAATGGAAGCCGTAGAAAACGTATTGCTTGCGGAAGCGGTACAAAGATTCAGGATGTAAATAAATTGCTTAAAAATTATGCCCAGGTAATGAAGATGTTAAAGAAAGTAAATAAAGGCGGGCTAAAGGCATTAGGGCGAAATATGTTACCATTTTAGTAAAAATAGTTAGGAGAATTTGTATATGGCAGTAAAAATAAGATTGGCCAGGTATGGTGCAAAAAAAAGACCTTTTTATAGAATTGTTGTAGCAGACCAGAGATCACCAAGAGACGGCAGGTTTTTGGAAATTGTTGGAACATATGATCCTTTAAAAGATCCGGTTGCAGTCAATTTTAAGCAGGAAAGAATAGACTATTGGCTTGGAAAAGGGGCTATCCCCACGAATACAGTTAAAAACTTATTTAAAAATGAAAGGGTATAGATTGTCACATAATAAATTTCACAAGGCCAGAGAGAGGAGATAATACTAGTAGTATATCTCCGACCGATAACGCAGTGAAATTATTTATGTGACGGTCTATAGATAATGAAGCGGATTATTGGTTTTGTTTTGGTTCAAATTCTTTTTCATCACCAGGGAGATTGATCTATGAAAGACCTGATAATTTATATTGCAAGTGCGTTGGTTGATAATCCAGATGAAGTAGTTGTAAATGAGATTACAGGAAGTCAAACATCTGTATTAGAACTAAAAGTGGCAAAAGAAGATTTGGGTAAAGTTATTGGCAAGCAAGGTCGTACAGCAAGAGCTATGCGTACTATATTAAGTGCTGCTTCAGCTAAGATTCAAAAACGAATGGTTTTAGAAATAATTGAATAATGTATGATTGATTGTAACTTCCTTAAGATTGGTAAAATTGTTGGTATTCACGGAATTAGAGGAAATCTCAAAGTTTTTTCTAACAGAGATTCGTTTGATTTTTTTTGTAGTGGAAATAAGGTTGTTATAAAAAAAATAGATGGTATTGAAAAATATTACCGGATTTTATGGAGTAAGCCTCATAAAAAAAACTTATTAATATTATTTGAAAATGTTTTATCCAGAAATGATGCCGAGCAGTTATTAGGTTCTGAAATTTTTATAAAAAAGAGTATGCTTCCTGATTTAGATAAGGATAATTATTACTGGTTTCAAATAATTGGTCTTGATGTATATACTGAAGAAGGACTTTATCTCGGTAAAGTTGATTCAATTATACCTACAGGCAGTAATGATGTTTATGAAATAAAAGATAATAAATCCGGTAATGAGATTTTGATTCCTGCAATAGAATCTGTTGTGAAGCTTATTGATATAAAAAAAAAGATTATGACTGTAAATCTTTTAGAAGGGTTATGATCTGTTTGATGTAGTTTATATGAAAATGATGAATTATGAATGGTAAATTATGAATTAAGAAATTCTACTAATTTATAA
>DAOWNP010000019.1 GCA_030642545.1 Desulfobacteraceae bacterium
CTTGCCAGACAATTCAGAGATATAGCAGGTTTTGTGAACCATAAAGTAGCTGCTTATTCAGATCGGGTAATATTGATGGTTGCCGGTATACCAGTTACAGCAAAATAAAATATTATGTATGATTTTTACAACATTGCTAAGGAATGGGAACAAAATAACTTAATAAAATATCAGGAGAAAACGGAAAACTCTTTTTTCTATTTTGCATAATGAAATATTTAATATCAGCCATACAGTTTCTCACTATTATTCCTTTAACAAGCAAACACAGGGTTAACCCATCTAAATCTATAGCTTTTTTCCCTATAGTTGGACTTTTACTGGGCTTTCTCCTTTTGATTTTTGATAAAATGGCTATGTCTTTTTGGTCACCTGCTGTAGTTTCCCTGTTAGATGTTGTTTTTTTATCTGCCATAACCGGTGCTTTCCATTTAGATGGATTAGGAGATGCAGCAGACGGTCTGTACAGCAAAAGAACTAAAGAACAGGCACTTGCCATTATGAAAGACAGTAATGTCGGAATGATGGGGCTTATTGTTGTAGTTTGTATCCTTTCAATTAAATGGTGCGGGATATACAGCCTGACAGAAAACAGAGCATTGCTTTTATTATTAATACCTGCTTATGCGAGAGGCTCTTCACTTTTTGGAATTAAATTTTTAAAATACGGCAGATCTTCTGCTGGAACAGGAAAAACTTTATTTGACAAACCTCTGACATGGAGTTCTTTTTCAGGTCTATACATTACTGTTTTTCTTTCACTGTTTTTATTAACAAAAGCTTTGTATCTTAACATCTTTTTTGTTTTTATTACTTTTTTTATTATTATCTATTACAAAAAAAAAATAAATTGTATTACAGGAGATATGCTTGGAGCTATGACAGAAATTACAGAAGCCTTACTTTTTTTACTTATCAGTGTTAGAGGCCTATAATGGTTAAAGGCCATGGTGGTGATATCTACCGGTTATCAGAAAAGCTGGGGTGCAACACGTCTGATATTATTGATATGAGCAGCAATCTTAATCCAGCAGGTCCCATACCTGGACTTATAGAATTTTTAAAAGAAAACATCAGTTCAATACTTTCTCTTCCCCAGGCAGATGCAAATAAAATGATTGAAAGCTTTGCCATACAAAACAATATAGACAAAGATTGTGTTTTGGCAGGAAGTGGAACCACCCAGTTTATCTATTCTATTCCTGTTGCTTTTAACATAAAACACGCTATTATTTTTGGACCAACTTATTCTGATTATGCTGATGCCTGCACAATGCATAAAAAAAAATTTTCTTTTTTTTATGCAAAAAAACAGGATGGCTTTGTTTATGATATGAAAAAAGCAGAAAAAAAGCTCTATAATGCAGACACTGTTTTTATCTGCAATCCAAATAATCCTACCGGAGTATTAATCATACACAATGAGCTTATCTCTTTTATATCAAAGCACAAAAACCATTTTTTTATTATTGATGAATCATATATGCCCTTTGTAAACAATTATAAAAACGAGAGTATAATAAATAATTTACCAGAAAATGCTGTTGTTTTATGTTCCATGTCAAAAATGTTTCGTGTACCAGGACTTAGAATAGGTTTTATTATCGGGAATAAAAAACACATTGAGAAATTAAAAGAGTATCAAATTCCATGGAGTGTAAATTCCATGGCTCAAACTGCTGCAAATTATCTGATATCTGCAAATAATGAAGTAGAGAAATTTATTATATCTTCCCAAAAAACCATTCGAGAAGAACGATTATGGTTTAAAAACAAATTAGAAAAAAAATTATCCTTGGAACTGTTTCCTTCAAAAACATCTTTCATTCTTGCACATTTAAAAAACAGAAGTGCGTATGAAATTTGCGGTGCATTGTCACAACACAAAATTCTTATAAGAGATTGTACAAATTTTTCCGGTCTTTCCAAAAATTTCATCCGATTTTCCCTTAAACTACGCAAAGAAAACAAAAAACTTATAGATAACCTGCTGCCTCTTTTAAATTGAATTTTTTTTAAAACCATATGCTTATTAACAATTTATTAACAATCATGATACAATTATGGATATAATTCCTCAATGGCATGTTTTTGCCGCAGCTTTTTTTTTAGATCTTATTCTCGGAGATCCAGCGTTTTTACCACATCCTGTCAGAATAATGGGCAGTGCTATATCCTTTTTTGAAAAAAAATTCAGAAAACTTCCAATAAAGCTTAGATTTTCAGGAGGTCTATTTGCTCTATTTCTTATTTTATGCACATGGGGTTTAACTTTTTTAATTATCACTATTGCTTTATCATCTGCACCTGTAGTTAAAACAGTTATTGAAACTGTTTTAATTTATTATTGTTTGTCTGCACGATCTCTTTATACAGCTGCAAAAAAAGTAGCCATTCCCCTTGCCTGCGGTAAAACAGAAATTGCCAGATCAAACCTTGCCATGATTGTAGGAAGAGATGTAAACTCACTTTCAAAATCAGGAATAGTTAGAGCTGCTATAGAAACTGTTGCTGAAAATCTTGTAGATGGTTTTATCTCTCCGCTTTTTTATGCAGCAATAGGTGGAGCTCCTTTGGCCATTACCTATAAAATGGTAAACACTCTTGATTCTATGGTAGGATATAAAAACCCAAAATATATAAATTTTGGCAAAACTGCTGCAAAAATTGATGATGCTGCCAATTTTATTCCGGCAAGACTTTCTGCTGTAGTGATCTCTCTTGCTGCAAAGCTTATTTCAGGAAACGGTTTGTTTGTATTTAAAACAGCAATATCACAAGGCAAAAACCATTCCAGTCCAAATGCAGGATTTCCTGAAGCAGCATTTGCTGGTGCGTTGAAAATATGGCTCGGAGGCCCCGGCTATTATCATAAAACACTTGTTATCAAACCATATATTGGTAAAAACTTTAACAATGCAGCCATAAAAGATATTGATAAAGCATGTCAGTTAATGCTTTTTTCCTCTGCAATATGGGTTGTTATTATCTGTTGCTTTATTTTTTTAAAACATCTTTTATAAAACAGTATCAGAGTTAATTCTAAAAATTTTTAAATTATCTGAAAGATATACAACGGGCATATTATTCTATATTTATTTTTATTTTTTGAACAGCAAACAGAGAAATAAAACTAAAGGCTGCTCCACAGACAAATGGAATTTTGTAATCAATCATCCACAAGAACCCGCCAATTACAGGAAATAAAACAGCCACTATATGATTTATTGCAAAACTAACAGACATACTCGGAGCTATATCTTTTGGATCTGCAATTTTTTGAAAATAGGTTTTTATAGCAATTGCAAAATTAAAAAAAATATGATCTACAACATAAAGACATGCAATTATTAATTTAGATTCAACAAAAGCATAACTTAAAAATACAAAAATCAGACTAAAATATTCAAGAGAAAGCACTTTTCTTTCACCAAACCGAACAATACTTCTCCCGATAAAAGGACTCAAATAATAATTTATAACATTATTTATTAAAAACAGAATAGCTATCTCAGAAACAGTAAAATGAAATTGTTTTACAAGCAGAAACACTGCAAAAGCCATGAAAATCTGTCTGCGGGCCCCTGACATCAAAGTAAGAAAATAAAAAAGACCATATCTTTTTCTAAAAATCATTCTTTTTCTTTGCTGTACAATATTTTTATCTGTTGGATTTTGAAAAAAACCCCATACACTGACAAAAATAATTATGCATCCCACAAACAGATATATATGTTTAAAACTCAAAACCGGTGCCACAAAATAAATCAGCATCCCCATTCCAATATTTGATGCAGCAGCTACACTCTTCTGCTTTCCAAAAACAACAGGAGCTGTTTTTTTGTCAAAATACTGAAGAGTCAGTGATTGATTTGTGGCTTCATAATAATGAAAACCAAAGCTCATAACAAGCGTTGTAAATATAAGCCCTGTAAAAGATGGGAAAAATCCGGCAATGGCTATACCTATACCTAAAATCATAATTGACAGAGCAGAAAGAACATGTTCTCTTATAATTAAAAGAAGATATATAACAAGAAAGGTTAAAAACCCGGGAATTTCACGGATAGACTGAATAATTCCTATATGTTTTCCTTCAAGACCAAGCACAGAAACAGCATAATTATCAAAAAGTGTTCTCCATGCCTGCAAACCTGCTGTAGCACAAATAGTAAACACAATTAAATACACATACATCTTTCTGTTTTTTATTTTTCCCATTTACTCTACCTTATTTTATAAATAAACCCTTACAAAACAGTAATTTTTTTGTTCCAACAGGTTGTTACAAAAAACCTCTTATTGACACATTATTTTCTTCAAAGTATATTTAATTACAGTAGTGTCCGGTTAGGAAATTGCAAGAAATAAAATAGGTAAAATAGACAAAATACGGAAAATTCTAACCAGACACTACTGATTTAATCTATAATAAAATTTATTTTTATCCAAAAAAATACAGATCCTCAGTTATAATATTATTATCATAAGTCTATATATATTTTTATTCAACAAATATGAAAAAACAAATTTTAATAATCGAAGATGAACTCTCGGTAGGCAAGCAGCTAAAATGGGGGCTTGGGGAAAAATATGATATAACCATTGCATCTAACGTCAGTCAGGCAAAATCTTTGATAGCATCAGGTGCTTTTTCTGTTATTACATTAGATCTTGGACTCCCTCCTTTTCCTGACACACCACAGGAAGGTTTTAACCTTTTAACTGAAATAATTTCTCTTTTCCCACAAACTAAAGTAATTGTTATTACCGGTAATACTGAAAAAGAAAATGCAGTTAAAGCAATTGCTCTTGGAGCTACAGATTTTTGTGCAAAACCTATTGATTTGAATTTACTGGAGATTATCATTTCCCGAAGTTTTAAAATCCATGAACTTGAAACCGTCAACCAGCAAATGCTGCATCAAACTTCTCATAGTGGTTCTCTATGCAATATGATGGGAGCATCTCCTGTTATGAGCAAGCTGTTTGAAAGTATAGCTAAAATTAGTCAAACAGACTATCCTGTGTTAATTACAGGAGAAAGCGGAACTGGAAAAGAGATGGCAGCACAAGCTGTTCACAATTTAAGCAAAAGAGCTAAAAAACCTCTGATCATTATAAATTGCGGAGCTATTCCGGAAAATTTACTGGAAAGTGAACTTTTCGGCCATGAAAAAGGAGCATTTACAGGTGCTGTAAATAAAAAAACCGGCAGGTTTGAGGAAGCTGACAAAGGAACACTGTTTTTAGATGAAATTGGTGACCTTCCATTATCTATGCAGGTTAAGCTATTAAGATTTTTACAGGAAGGAACAATTGAACCGCTTGGCAAAACAGAAACAATCTGTTTAAATGTCAGAATAATTGCTGCCACAAATGTTAATTTAGAAGAGGCTATTGAAAAAAAGATTTTCAGGGAAGATCTTTTTTACCGGCTTAATGTTGTTCCTTTAATCATACCTCCTTTAAAAACCAGAAATGAAGATATTCTGCTTTTGGCACAACACTTTCTTTTTCAGGAAACTAATAAACTTAAGCGTGGAAAAACAACTTTTTCAGAATCTGCTATTCGTTTTATGATAGCATATGAGTGGCCTGGTAATGTCAGAGAGCTTCAAAACAAAATTAGAAGAGCTCTTGGTACCAACACAGGCGCGATCATTACACCTCATGATATGGGCTTTGAAAAACTGCCACCTGCTGAATCTTCAAATCATCCGTTACAAACACTAAAACAAGCCAGAAGCAGTGCTGAAATAAAAACTATTAATCAGGCCATGGCTTTAACAAATTATAATATCAGTAAATCCGCAAAACTCCTGAAAGTCAGCCGCCCTACCCTGCACGACCTTTTAAAAAAACACAAAATAAAATTAAAACCTGTTTAAGGGAACTCTTTTTTCTTATTTCTTTTCTTCTGCACGCGGCAGTCTTATCTCAAAAACAGCACCGCCTTCAACAATGTTTTTAGCATTTATCTCTCCATTAAGATTTACCACAAGTTGTTTTGTCTGCCAAAGACCAATACCGGTACCTTTTGGTTTTGTAGTTGCAAATGGTTCAAAAAGTGCATCTGGCAGGAGATTTTGTGCAATTCCCTGACCATTATCTATTATATTAACAACTGCCTGATTATTTAAAACATTTATTTTAATTACAACATTGTCTCCTCCTGCCTCAAAAGCATTCAACAACAGGTTTTCCAAAATTTTAGATAACAATTCAGAATCTGTACGCACAAAAATCTTTCCATCAAAAAAACAGCTAATCTTGATTTTTTCTAATCTCTTTTCCATATGTTTGCTGCACTCGTTTGTAAAATGAGTAATTTCTAATATCTGCCATACCGGATCAATCTCACTTTTTAAAAGAGACAAACTTTTTTGTACCTTATTCATTCTTTTTAAAGCATCATCCACAGACTCCAGCATATCCTGCTGAAACTCCGGGTTTTGGATATGCTCATGAGCATTCTCCCGAACAAGAGAAAGCATGGTAGCTGCGTTTTTTACATCATGGAGAACAAAAGCTGACAAAGTATCCCATGCCTGTCGTTCACGAGCATGAGCCAGTTTTTCAGCCATTCGCACAGCCAAAAGCATTGATGCTGTTTGAGTACAAATAGCAGTAAGAAGATCAAAGTCATCCTGCCCATATTTACTACCTGTAAATTCAGGCCCCAGGCCTACGAGACCCACAAGCTGATCTCCTATAAAAAGCGGTACTATCAATACTAAATTAAGACTTTCAAAAAATTTATTTTTATTTTTATCTACTTCTTTCCACATACTACCCGATTCTTTTTCTTTTATATAAAAATATGGATATTTATTAAGAAAACGGATTAAAACATCATCAGAATCAAGAAAATTTATTCCTTTTTTGTTATTTAAACTTTTTTCATGAAGATAAATTGTTTTATATCCCTGTTTTGCATCTCCTATCCATATGTAGAGATTAGTAGTATAAAGAGTTTCAAACAGAACCTTACGAAGAGCAAGTATAACCTGATCTTCAGTTAAAGCACCCTGAAGCAGATAAGAAAGTGCAAGCCATTCATCCCTGTATTCATATTTATTAACATAGAAATGAGTACTGATAAAAAAATGCATCCGCTTTCTCAACTGCCCTGAACTTATAAAAATACCAACAAAAATAATCCCCATAACCAAAAACAACCCTTGTAAAACAAAAGGAAGAGACACGTCAAAACTTCTCATAACAATGGAAATAATTCCCAGTACAATAAGATAAACCGCAAAAATTGAAGGGGCTATAAAAGAGTAAATAATTTTTCGAGATATAAACATCTTACGGTTAAGCAGCCTGTACCTGACTACCGAATATAAAATAAAAACCCAGCCTGTAAACAGAAGAATGGCAAGCAGATAAAAATGGTTTGGGATAAATTTCTGATATGTAATCCTGTACGAAGCCATCCATCCAACAGACCCGCAAATCAAATAGCTTCCAATTATAAAAAACTTATATCCCCATCTGTGTATACTCTCAATAGAATGCCAGAGTTTTTCCACATTCCAGGCTGCCGCAAATATTGATAACAAAAGAATAAATGTAGTACAATAGATCACTCCATAATAACCAAAACCAAAAACAGTATCAGATACACGAGCCGGGATATAAAAAAAAGAGTAATAACCTGCAAATATAAGCAGAATTAATCCAATAAAAAGTTGGATGAACAACGAATACAAATGTTCACGATCCTCTGTTCTTGCTGATCTGCTTATTCGATAAATAGCATAAAACCATATCAAAGCAAAAATATTTTCAGAAAAAACAAGTAAAGGTACAGCATCAGGCACCATATTATAAGCAAAATAGAAGTATACTCCTGATAAAAGCGGTACACAAAACAAAATCTGAATTAATGAAAAAGAGTATAACTGTTTATTGCTTTTTAAAAAAAGAATCAGTACACATGAAAATAAAAGCAGAAGGTTAAGTATGTAAAAAATTTGTGTTATCATAAACTTTAAATACCAGATTCGGTGGAGCCTGGCAAATCACAACAAGCGACTGCACCATTTTTTTGGATCTCGGGATGTATGAAAGATACTGTAGACTGTCAACTTCCCACCGATGTACTCGTAAAAGATGGCATATGGAAATCGTCTCAACAACGCCCGACGATATCCATCGTAGACTTTCACATGGAGTTCGGGCATACGACAAATTGCCTGGATACATGCATCCACACAGCCAAGAAACTCTTCCCCTAAACCGAGTCGGCTATCTTCGTACCAACGATATGCCTCACCGACGTCCTGTTGTGCTTCCGGTGCAATTATTAGTTCAACGCCCATAACGACTTCGAACCCTGTGCTTTACCTCATCCCATGAAATCCCCGAAGCAGGGTTGCTCATCAAGTTGGCCTTTCGACGAGCCAACTCCTTCTTTTGCCATTCATGAACAAGAACCTCTGATGGGGTAGCCGCCAGATCGTCCCAGAGATCTTCCACCAGTTGTAGCTTTTCTGATGGACTCAGATCGAATATGGAAACAGTATTTAAATTCATTGTTACCTCCTGATAAAGAGTAATGCTCACATTCAAATTTTTTGTAAAGTATAAGTTCTTTTGTTCTTAGAAACAAGGACAAAAGAACTTCCATGTTCATAAACCATGTAATATTATAATAGTGTATACTTGAGATCAAAATATTTTTTTGTCTTAAACTAAAAAAAAACTTGCCTATTTATAAAAAGAATGTTATCTATTTTTTTTATTTTGAAGTTCTTGCTTTAAAATAAAAAGTAAATTTTAGAAATCGGGGCGTGGCGCAGCCTGGTAGCGCACCTGCTTTGGGAGCAGGGAGTCGGAGGTTCAAATCCTCTCGCCCCGACTATTTTTACCTCAACTATTAATAATCCAACAACAAGAACAAAATCCTATATAAATACAGTAGTGTCCGGTTAGGATTTTGCATGAGGGAAGTTTATTTGTTTTTTCCTTGTGGAAATTATTTCATCCACGTTCCTTATACAGTTTCGATCCAGCCCATATTATCAGGAACATTTCCATATTGTAAATCCATTATGAATTTATAGAATTTACTGGCAAATTTACCTGATTTACCATCTCCCACATTAATAATACTGTCTTTATATTTTATTACTCCTACAGGAGAAATAACAGCGGCAGTTCCTGTCCCAAAAGCCTCAGTAAGACTGCCTGATTTGTGAAGATCAAAAAGCTCATCTATGCTTATTTTTCGTTCAACAATATTTACACCCCATTTTTTTGCAAGTTTAATAACAGAGTCTCTTGTTATTCCAGATAAAATACTTCCGGAAAGAGCAGGTGTTACAATATCATTATTTATTACAAAGAAAATATTCATGGAGCCAACTTCTTCTATATATTTTAATTCAACACCATCAAGCCATAATACCTGAGTATAACCCATTTTATTAGCCAAATCACCTGCATATAAGCTGGCAGCATAGTTTCCGCTTGTTTTAGCTTCACCAAGACCACCTCTTACAGCTCTTACATAATCTTTTGTTACAAATATTTTGACAGGATTAAAGCCTTCTGGATAATATGCAGCTACAGGTGACAATATTATAAAAAAACGATAAGTATTAGAAGCTCTGACTCCGAGATAAGGATCTGTTGCAATAATAGTAGGTCTTATATATAAAGATGTACCTGGGTATTTGGGAATCCATTTTTTTTCAATAATAAGCAATTGTTTTAAAGCTGATAAAGCAAAATCCTCATCTATTTCAGGAATACAAAGAGCTCTAGCAGATCTGTTAAAACGTTTAAAATTATCCTTTGGTCTAAAAAGGTTAATAGCATCTGTTTTAGTTTTAAAAGCCTTAAGACCTTCAAAAATAGATTGTCCATAATGAAGAACCATAGTAGAAGGATCCATACTGATAGGCTGATATGGTTCAATCCGAGGATTATGCCATTTGTCTTTTAGATTATAATCCATATTAAACATATAATCTGTAAAAATAGTTCCAAAGGTAAGATCTGATTCATCAGGATGTTTTTTTAGTTTGTCTGATTTAACAACAGAGAGTCTCATTTTGCTAAACTTCCAATTTTTTTATTTTTTTAAATATCATAAAAGCCACTTAGAAACGTGGATGAAATAACTTCCACATTCCTTAATTAAAAAGCATAAGCCCGGTTGTTACATCCTTTGATCTTTTTATGGGATCTCCTAAAAGTTCTGTAATATCTATTTCCCCTGCGAAAACAATGCTTTCTGAAAAAAGATGTCCTCCAAAAATTTCATTTTTATCATTCCCTAAAAGAATATGGGCATGTACAAAAGGTTTGTTATCTTTTAAGGTTACATTTCCGATACAACTAATAATTTCAAGAAAGCCTTCTTTTTTTTCTGTTGCATAAACCTGCTGTTTTTGATCATAAAATCCAAAAACTACCGAAGATACAGCTCCTATAATATTAAATGAAGCTATCTGAATTTTTTTAGTTTCACAAAAATCACTTACTATATGAAGGATATCGCATTTATGAGGAAGACTTCCCATAAAACGACGACCTACCTTATAAGAAAAACAATTTATCTCTTCCATAATCAATCCTGAAACTTTAATATTTTAAAACGCTTAGCAAAAAAAAAGCTGCTCTATCAGCAGCATTTTTTCATTATAGTAGGCACGATTGGATTTGAACCAACGACCTCTACCGTGTCGAGGTAGAGCTCTACCCCTGAGCTACGTGCCTTTTTATTCTTTTACCTGCTAACATCTTACTATAAGGCATGTCAAGTTGTTTTTTTATCTTTGCCAGTTGATACTGTTTTTTGATGATTTCGTAATATATTTATTCCTGTAAAAACATAATGCAATCCTGAAAAGATTGAAAAAAAGGCTGTAATTAAAAATAAAACTATTAGAAAATCATTTTTGGAAACCAGATCCATCTCTTTTATAAATAATGACAGAAATACTGAAAAAAGTTGGAAAAAAGTAGTCCATTTCCCAATAAAACTAGGAATTATCAAAAAGGAAATATTTTTCACAGTTAAAAAAAAATACCCTGTAACTATAGTAATATCACGGCTTATAACAATAACAGAAAGCCAGACAGGAATAACATCTACTATAGAAAGAGCAATAAAAGCAGATATCACAAGTAGTTTATCTGCAAAAGGATCAATATATGCTCCAAGCACAGTTTGCTGCTGAAATCTTCTTGCAATCAATCCATCTAATCCATCACTTATACTTGCAAAAGTAAAAACAATAAGACTTTCAAAATACATATTTTTTATTATACAAAAAACAAAAACAGGAACAAGAAGTATTCTGATAAATGTAATTGCATTAGGGATATTTATATTTAATTTATTTTTTTTTGATAATTCTATCATTATTTTATCTATTCATCATTTGAACTTTAATTGAGCCTTCAGGAGTTTTTAAACAATTAACTTGAAAAGAATCAAAAGCTATTAATGAAACAGCATAAATAAACTCGTTTAGGTTTCCATTAAAATCCACAAGTAAAATTGTTTCATCTGAATTTATTTCATTTATTTTTACTTCTCTGATATTTCTTGTCAATTCAAGTTTTTTTTGAAATTTTATGAAATTAGTGAAATTCCCTGTTCCTTCAACAATAACACGAATATATTTTTTTTGTGATTTTTGCTTATAATTCCATAGATATGATATTTTTGATGAAATCCCCAATCCTGCTTTTTTATAACTATTAAAAACAGTATCTCTTATTTTATCTGTTATATTTTGAGGAGTTATATCTCTGTTTGGAAAATCAATGTTTTCAACAACAAATTTATGGGAAACCTCAGCAATTTTTTCACCTGTAGCAACCCTTAATGCCCTGATATTTATTATGGTTTCTATAGTTTTTTTAGATGTATCTTTAATGTCTTTTTGGATAATTATTGCATTTCCGGCAATTACCACATCAGCATTATAAAAAGCTCCCATATTTACTGCTGACACATTATTTAAAACAGGAGAATTTGTTTTTAAATCTAACATTTCTGTTTCCTGAATTAAGTTTTGATGTTCTATTATTTTAAATCCATTTGTTGCCAGTATCTTTGAAATAATAGAATCTGCAAATGTGTTTGAAACATCGCCAGATTTATTCCACCAAAATTTAATTTTGGCAGGAACCTCATAATTATTCTTTTCAGATATCAAAATAAGAATGTCCGGCAGGATTGTTGCTGCTTTTGCATCAAAGATACCGGCTTGTTCTAATCTGGATTTTAATTTTTCTATAAAAACAGTTGTTTGTATGGCAACCCTGTACATATCGTAATTACGAATTTCTGTCAGAACTTTATAATCTTTTATAAAATTTTTGGTATCATTTAAACTAATGCGGTTTACTGTTTCAAAATTTAATATTAATGCTTCAGCAGACACAATGTCTATAACACTTATATCAATTGCTGAAACTAAAGCATTATTGATTGCAGATGTTCTTGCTTCTGATTCATTATCTTCAACTACTATGCCTGTACCAAATACAGTAATAATTTTATTTGCAGAAACCTCAATAGAATTTACTTGTGGAACAAATATAATAAAAAAAAAAATCTGATAAAAACAAAAAAATAACAGTGGAATGAAAAAAGAGAACTCTGTTTTTTTTGTTTCCATAATACTCCCTGTATAAATATTGATTATAAATTTTTATGAAAATTAGGACTTAATTTTAAGTTCAACCATAAACTTAAGCTATGATAAAATTTAGAATAAAAATAAACCATAAAAAAATCAATGTTTTCTTTCAAAAACATAATCAGCAATTAACATTAGTATTTTTTTAGGTTTATTGTTTTCAAATATATCAAGTGCTTTTTTTGCTTTATCAATATGATTTAAAATACATTTTGTTGTATATTCTATACCTTTATATTTCTCTAATAATGAAACAAATTGTTCAAACTCTTTTGATGAAAATTCTCTTTTTTCTATTATTTTATCAATAAATAGAAGATCTGTACCTTTTGCATTCTTTCTTGCTATAATAACAGGAAGAGTAAGCTTTCCTTCTCTTAAATCAGCCCCAGTTTTTTTACCAAGGTTTGCTGTATTTGCAGTGTAATCAAGAAGGTCATCTGCCATCTGAAAAGCCATACCCATATTAAATCCATATTTTATTAAAGCATCTTCATGTTTTTTTTCTGCTTTTGCTATAAGAGCTCCTGTTCTGCACGATCCTTCAATTAAAACTCCGGTTTTCCCTTTTATTATCATCATGTATTCATCTACAGAAAGATCTTTATCACCTTTTTTCAAAAGCTGAAATATTTCTCCTTCAGCCATCTCCCTTGTTATTTTTGCAACTATTTTTATGATCTCTATATTTTCAGCTTCTGTTGCTATTTCCAAAGATTTTGCAAGAAGAAAGTCTCCTACCAAAACAGCAGTAGAATTTCCCCATATCGTATTTGCTGCATCCTTGCCTCTTCTTTTTGTTGCACCATCTACAAGATCATCATGCAGCAGAGTGGCTGTATGAAGATATTCAAATATAGCAGAAAATCTTTTACCAAGTTCCTTGTTATCTCCACAAAGCCTGGCACATAAAGTTACAAGAAGAGGTCGCAGTCTTTTTCCACCTGATAAAAAAATATGTTCTGCTGTTTGCTTTACAATATTTAAATAAGGATCTAAATTTTCAAGAATTATTTTTTCAATGTCTGCTAAATCATCTGCAACCATAGATAAAATTTTTTCCTGCAATTTGCTCATACTACTTCTCCTATAAGATCATAGCCATCTATATCCTTGATTTTGACATTGATAAAACTGCCTAAATCAAGGTTTTTATTTTTTATATAAGTTACTCCATCTACTTCAGGAGCTTGAAAATATGTTCGCCCTGAAAAATATCCGTTTAAAGATTCTTCTATTAAAACCGTATATTCATTATTTATATGTTTTATATTTTGTTTTTCAACAATTTTTGCCTGAGATTCCATTAAAATATTATACCTTTTCTCAGCTGTCTCTTTTTTTATATGCCCCGACAGTTTATGAGAAACAAGGTCTTCTGAATCTGAATATATAAATACTCCAAGATTGTCAAATTCAACTTCTTTAACAAAATTCATCAGTATATTGAAATCTTCATCTGTTTCTCCTGGAAACCCTACTATAATAGTTGTTCTTAAAACTGCATCACGTACTTTGTCTTTTATTGTTTTAAAAAGATTTAATAAATCAGCCCTATTATATTTTCTGCCCATAAGTTTTAAAATTTTGTCAGATGCATGCTGAACTGGAATATCAAAATAGGAACAGATATTTTTTTGTTCTGATACAGTATCTATAATTTTACTGTTTATACTTTCAGGATGACCATATAAAAAACGTATCCACACATCTTTTGATAAAGATGATAACTGTTTAAGTAAAATATTTAATCCTGTTTCAGGTTTTAAATCATATCCAAAACAGGTAGTATCCTGAGCAACAAGTATAAGCTCCTTTTTGTTTTGTAAAATAAAATCCCTGCTTTCTGATAAAATATCATCTATTGCTCTGCTTCTATATCTTCCCCTGAGTTTTGGGATTATACAGTAAGTACATTTTTTATTACAACCTTCAGATATTTTTATGTATGAGAAAGGACTGGCTCCTGCTACCCTGTTTTGATATTTACTGCACAAATTAACTTTTTCAGGGTCTTTAAAAGAAAATCTAATATCTTTTTCAATAGCTTCCTCTATATAATCAAAAGATCCTGTTCCCAAAAAAACATCTACTTCAGAAAGTGTATCTATAAGTCTGTTTTTATAACGTTGGACCAGGCATCCTGCTACAATAAGACGTTTGCATAAACCTGTTTTCTTGTATTGTGCAAGCTCAAGAATGGTATCAATAGACTCTTCAATAGCAGATTCTATAAAACCACATGTATTTACTATAATAATTTCAGCTAAAGCAGGGTCATCTGTTGTCAGACAACCTTTTTCTATAAGCTTTCCCAGCATATTTTCACTGTCAACAAGGTTTTTTGCACAACCTAAACTAATTAAATAAACATTCATTTTTTCTCAGCTGCTTTTGGTATATATGTACAAAGAGGTTCCTCTTCAAGATAATCACCAGAAGCTTCAAATGCTCTTGCACGACAGCCTCCGCACACCTGTTTGTATTCACATATTCCACATTTTCCTTTTAAAAGACTGTAATTACGCAAAGTTTTAAATATTTCTGAATTTGCCCATACTTTATCAAAAGGAATTTTGGTAATATCTCCACAATTTAAATTTAAAAAACCGCATGGTTTTACAACTCCTTTGTGTGAAATAAAACAAAAACCAACTCCTCCGAGACAACCACGGGTTACAGCGTCCATACCATGAGTGGCAAAGCTTACAGTTTTACCTTCCTTCTTTGCTCTTTGCCGCAGTATACGATAATAGTGTGGGGCACATGTCGCCTTTAGCTGAAGATCAACCTTATCTCTTTGGTCATAAAACCAGTTTAAAGTTTTTTCGTATTCCACAGGATC
>DAOWNP010000178.1 GCA_030642545.1 Desulfobacteraceae bacterium
GGAAAGATTACGCGAAAAGATCGAATAACAGGGTATTAAAGAAAAGGTTGTCAGAATATAAATCATATATCAAAGATATCTCGCTGAATTTGAAAGGATTGAGTTCCTTTGACGAAGACTTAAGTGCATTAACAACAATAGCTGATGAAAAACTCGGTCTTTTCAATGGTGAACATGGGAGATACCGGATAGCCAAACTGTTCAGATGTAATGGGAATATGGACGGAATAATAACAATGACTTCAATGTATGAAAATACCGGTATTATTCTGGGAATTATTAGTGAGAAGTACCAGCGTGAGCTTACAAAACCTGTTTTAAATCTCACTTATGACGGTAGCTCCCACAGTAATAATGAAGATTTAATTGGTAATTTTATCTATTATCTGTCAATAGTGTCCGATTAGAATTTTGCATGAGGGAAGTTTATTTGTTTTTGTCTATTTTGTTTCTTGCAATTTCCTAACCGGACACTACTGAATATCTGTAATTAATTTGATAAAAACAGACAAAGTTTTTTATAAAAATAAATCTTTGCCTGTTTTTAATTTATAATATCTTAACTATTTTTTAATCTTTTGTATACATTGCTACAACAGCTGATCCACCAAGACCGATATTATGCTGCATGCCAATTTTTGCACCTTCAACCTGCCTTTTTCCGGCTTGCCCTCGCAATTGCCAGTTTATTTCAGCACACTGTGCAAGACCTGTTGCTCCTAATGGATGTCCTTTTGAAAGAAGTCCACCAGAAGGATTTGTTACAATTTTTCCACCATATGTATTATCACCATCATTGATAAATTTTTCAGCAGTTCCCTCAGGAGTAAGTCCTAATCCTTCATAGGTAATTAACTCATTTACTGTAAAACAGTCATGGAGCTCAATAACATCAACTTCATCAGGCCCTATACCTGTTTCTTCATATAACTCTTTTGCGGCAGCTCCTGTCATATCATAACCCACTATACGCATTGGGCTTTTAGCATTAAAAGTACTATCAAAATCACTATTTATGGTTTGACCCAAAAAATATACAGGATTTGAAATATTATGTTTTTTTGCAAAATCATCAGAGCATACTACAGCAGCAGCAGCTCCACAGGTAGGAGGACAGCATTGATAACGGGTTAATGGGCCAAACTGATGGGGAGACTCCATTATCTCTTCTACTGTTAAAGGAGTTCTAAATATTGCTCGTTCATTATCCTTAGCATGTTTTCTTGCTTTAACAGTAATTTTGGCAAAAGTTTCAGCTTTAATACCATATTTTTCCATATACTCAACTCCTGCACCACCAAAAAGCTGAGCTGTTGGAGTAGCAGCAGTTAATTGCTGTAATTCTGCTAATTTAAAAAAATAATCTTCCATAGGAGTAGGCCGATCATCAAAAACAATACCTAAAGCACCAGGTTTCATCTGTTCAAAACCTAAAGCAAGAGCACACTCAACATAACCTGCTTCAACAGCACGACGAGCAAGATACAGAGCATTTGATCCTGTGGCACAATTATTATTTAAATTATAAATAGGAATACCTGTTACACCAAAATCATAGAGCACTTTTTCTCCAGCACAGCTATCTGCATATACCCATCCGGTATAAGCTTCTTCTATTTCATTGTATTCAATACCTGCATCTTTTAAAGCATCCATTGCAGCCTCTTTGCCCATTGTTGTATATGGGATAAGTGCTTTGGGTGATGTAAATTTTGTCATACCAACACCAATTACATTTACTCTTCTCATTTTTTGTGCCTCCATGATTAGGAAGGTGGGCGAAACAACTTCCTCAACTATAGTCTCACAACTTTGTGATCGTCTTCGTACGATCTCAAATCTATGTACCTGTTTGTGGAACTTATTTTGTCCATCTCCCTTAGCTTGTTACATTAATAAAAAAAAATAAATTTTTACAAAAAAATGATAAACCTTGATCTGAAAAAAAATCTTTGCTTTTATTCAAACCATGGTTATTAATAATAGTTTGCTCTTTTGATGTTTTTGTGATTTTAGATCGGGCAATAGATGGCCTGAATCTATATATGTATAATTGCGAAAGAAAGTTTTATCCGCGTTCTTTAGTTACTTATAAACGTGTCAATTATAAATTCTCTGGGGTTTTCTAAACCTTTATTCGTTAACACATTGAAACTGTTATATCCAAAAACTCTGTCCATTTATCAAACTAATAATCATTCCAACAAGTTATAAGAATTTATGATTATAGTATTATAGATACAAATATTTTAATTGTAGTTAAAATATTAAACTGTTTTTATAGTATTTTAAAAAATGATTTATACCAATCAACAATTTACAAATAAAAAAGTCAACATTTTTTATTTTTTATTTTTTTGTTGTTTTAAATGTCAATTCACCTTTTTTCGTATCAGCAATTATAGTTTCTTCATTTTTAATATTCCCTTTTAATATCTCCATGGCAAGAGGATTTTCTATATACTGCTGAATAGCTCTTTTAAGAGGTCTTGCTCCATATGCAGGATCATATCCCTTATCTGCAAGAAATTCTTTTGCATTCCGGGTTAATGTTAATGTGATTTTTTGATTAGTAAGCCTTGCTGCAAGCCGTTTAAGCTGGATATCTACAATATTTATAATTTGATCTCTATTAAGATTATGAAAGATAATTGTTTCATCTATTCTGTTTAAAAATTCCGGTTTAAAACTGTTTTTTAAAGCATTTTTTATTAGAGATTCCATCTCTTCTCTTTTTTCTGCTCCAAAATCCTGAATAAACTGGCTTCCTATATTAGATGTCATAATTATAATAGTATTTTTAAAATTAACGGTTTTTCCATGTCCATCTGTCATGCGGCCATCGTCCAATATCTGAAGTAAAATATTAAAAACATCTGGGTGAGCTTTCTCAATTTCGTCAAACAATATTATGGAATATGGTTTTCTTCGCACATTTTCTGTAAGATAACCACCCTCTTCATATCCTACATAGCCAGGAGGAGCTCCTATGAGCCTTGCTACAGAATGTTTTTCCATATATTCAGACATATCTATTCTTATTATTGCCTGCTCATTATCAAAAATAAATTCTGCAAGGGCCTTGGATAGTTCTGTTTTGCCTACTCCTGTAGGACCCATAAAAAGAAACGACCCTATAGGACGATTTGGATCCTGAAGACCTGCTTTTGCTCTTCGTACAGCATTTGAAACAGCAGTTACCGCTTCATCCTGACCTATAACTTTTTTTTGAAGTCGCTGCTCCATCTGTACCAGTTTTTCTTTTTCACCTTCAAGCATTTTGCTGACAGGTATTTGTGTCCATCTTGAAACTACATTTGCAATATCTTCATCATCTACTTCCTCTTTTAACATCTTTTTATCTTTTTGAATAATGCTTAAATCAGTATTTAAACCTGCAATTTTTTTGTTTAATATATCTGTTTTACCATATCTTATTTCTGCGACTTTAGCGAAATCCCCATCTCTTTCAGCTTGTTGTTCTTCTGTTTTTAACTGTTCCAACTCTTCTTTGGAACATCTTATGGAATTTATAATATCTTTTTCTTTTTGCCAGTGAAGTTTTTTTTCAGAAAGTTCCTTTTTTAATACTTTAAGCTCTGTATCAAGTTTATCAATACGGTCTTTTGATCCTTTGTCAGTCTCTTTTTTTAATGCTTCTTTCTCTATTTCTATCTGTGTTATTTTTCTCTGCTCTTCATCTATTTCAGCAGGCATGCTGTCTATTTCTATTCTTAGCTTTGATGCACTTTCGTCTATTAAATCTATTGCTTTGTCAGGAAGAAAGCGATCTGCTATATATCTTGATGATAATGTTGCAGCAGCAACAATGGCTGAATCTTTTATTCTGACTCCATGATGAATTTCATATTTTTCTTTAAGTCCCCTTAAAATAGAAATCGTATCTTCTACTGAAGGTTCTGGTGTCATTACAGGCTGAAATCGTCTTTCAAGAGCAGCATCTTTTTCTATATATTTTTTGTATTCATTTAACGTAGTAGCTCCAACACATTTTAATGTTCCTCTCGCAAGAGCTGGTTTTAACATATTGGAAGCATCCATAGAACCTTCACTTGCACCTGCTCCAACAAGGGTATGAAGTTCGTCAATAAAAAGAATTACCTCTCCGCTGGCATTTTCAATCTCTTTTAATACAGCTTTTAAGCGATCTTCAAATTCCCCCCTGTACTTTGCACCAGCTATTAATGCTCCCATATCGAGAGAAACAAGGCGCTTGTTTTTTAAAGTTTCAGATACATCACCTTCAACAATACGCTGGGCAAGACCTTCTACAATAGCTGTTTTTCCTACACCTGGTTCACCTATCAGCACCGGATTATTTTTTGTTCTTCTTGAAAGAACCTGAACAACCCGTCTTATTTCTTCGTCCCTGCCTATAACAGGATCAAGCTTTCCCATATGTGCGAGTTGTGTAAGATCTATGCTGAATTTGTCGAGAGCCTGATATTTTTCTTCAGGATTTGGGTCTGTAATTCGTTGATTTCCTCTGAATTCAATAAGAGTTTTTAAGATAGATTCTCTATTAATTTTATATTGTGCAAGTATATTGGCAGCATGTCCGCCTTTTTCTTCGACAATTGCAATAAAAATATGTTCTATGCTGACATATTCATCTTTCATATTAACAGCATTTGAAAAAGCCGCATTAAATATATTATTTGTTCTTTTTGAAATATATGCCTGGTCAATACCATTACCTGTTACAGAAGGTATTTTTTTCAGTACAAGTTGAAGTTCATTTAATATGCTGTCAGGAGAAACACCAAGTTTTTTTATCATGGAACTGATAATACTCTCTTTTTCTTTTAGCATAACAAAAAGCAGATGCTCAGGGTCTATTTGTTGATGATTTTGATTTAAAGCTTCTGACTGAGCCTGCTGTATCATTTCCTGGGACTTAATTGTAAATTTATCAAATCTCATTCATATCTCCTTTTTTATAAAAACTACTTAATTTACAGGTTTTGCATTTTTATTCCTTGTAAAGAAAATAATCATAGAGTATTTAAAGTCAACTATTAAGGAATGAGAACAAAATAACTTACGAAACTGGATCAGGATTTTTTTTCATCCACAAAGCGCTTGAGCATATGCATAGCTTGTATTATGTAACTGTTTGAAAAACATGGAAGATGGGCAAAGATGACTTGGAATCTATTATGTATAATTGCGGAAAAAAGTTTTGTCCACGTTCCTTAGCATATTGGTAAAAAAAATATTGTAATTGATTATAATTTTTGAAAAGTAGTATAATAATTATCATTTTATATATAAAATGGTAGTTTTATGTAAATTGGCAACAGGTTGCCTGCGGAATGAAAATTTCTTCTGTGTTCAATGCGAAAAATCAATTTAACC
>DAOWNP010000337.1 GCA_030642545.1 Desulfobacteraceae bacterium
AGTTTACTCCCAGTTACGCTGGGTCAAATACCCGAATGGACTTTTTGTTACCAGCTCATAACTTGGTGATTGAAACTAAAAGAGTTAGAGATAAAAGCCATGCTTCAAAGGTGGGAGATGAATTAATTATTGATATAGAGCATTATCGTAGGCACCCAAACTCTGATCACCTTTGGTGTGTGATATACGACCCTGAGTTATTCATTTCTAATCCGAGTGGTATGATCTCCGATTTAGAAGGTAAGAGGTCAACACCTGATGGCTCAGTAAATGTAAAAGTAATCATTGTAGGTGCAAGTGCATAACAAAATGTTGAACGCAGTTTTCAGAAAGCCGGCGTTTATTTTGGCACACGAAAAAATTTTGTCTACGACCATATTTCTTCTTGATTAAAGTTTAATAAGGCTTTCTAAAAACTGGTTAACATTGACGTTCTCTTCTTGAATCTGCTATAGGAATTTAAAACAGGGAACATAATGACCTCATCAGATGCTTAACAAAAAAAAGTCTGCGAAAACTATTTTTTAAAAGTTAATAATATCAAATAGTTAACATGCCTTCGGGAATTGTTGAGATATTTCTTATATATACCTGTTAATAAAAAAACTTAAAATTTTATTGACAGGTATAGCTATATAATGTTTTTATACTATAAAACGAATTTAGTTCAAAAGTATAAAAAAGGATAATATGAAATTAGAAAAAATTGACTCTATATTAGAAACAGCAAGAAAATTATTTGCAAAATATGGATTAAAAAAAACAAGTCTTGATGAAGTTGCTAAAATAGCCAGGGTTGCAAAAGGTACAATCTATAACTATTTTGGAAGTAAAGATAAAGTTTATCATGAAGTGTTGCGCAGGGAGGCAGCTGAAATACTAAACAATATTTCATTTGTTGTAGATGGTAAAACAACTCCTGTTGAAAAATTAGAGGGGTTTGTAAAAGCAAAATTTTTTTATATGAAAAAGGCAATAAATATTTTAAACCTTGATCGCAAAGGTTTGGAAATGATTTTACCAGATGCAGAAATCATAAGATCCGAGTATTTTAAAAAGGAAATCAATATTATTTATATGATTTTAAAAAATGGTGTAGATAAAGGAACTTTTTATATTAATAATCTTGATTTTGCAGCACTGGCAATAGGTCACGCATTTAGAGGGTTTGAGCTGAACTGGCTTGTGGATGAAAGCAAGGAAGATATTGAGTGCTATTTGAGCGAATTGTTGAATATAATATTTGGGGGAATTATATCTAAAAAAAATAAGGAACTCAATTAACTATGAATTTTTCTATAATTAACATATTTTTTTCTTTTTTTTTTTTTCTTTTTTAGGATGGTTTCTTGAAGTTATATACAGATCAAGGGCAAAAGGAGCATTTGTAAATCCCGGTCTTTTAAAAGGACCTTATCTTATTTTATATGGAACAGGTGCTTTAATTCTTTTGGCTCTTATATCTGTAACAGATAATTTAAGTCTGTATTATAAAATAATATTGTATTTTATCGCAACTACAGGGCTTGAATTTGTATCAGGAATAATTTCCAAAAGATTTTTTAATGTAGAATTATGGGATTATTCAGATCAAAAATTTAATTATAAAGGGCATATATGTCTTTTGTTTTCATTTTACTGGATAGTTCTTGCATTTGCTTTTGAGTATCTTTTATCACCTTTGTATATCAACATACTTGCTTTATTTTCTTTCGAATTTAAAGAGCAGTTTTCACTGTTTTTTGGGTCATTTATTTTTGTAGAACTTATAATAGTTTCAATAAAAAATATAATATTTGCTGATTTATTTTCAGAAAAAAACAGACTGGCTTTAATGCCTGAATTTTTAAAAGAAGCTGATGATTTACTTGCAGATCCTATGGTAAAAAAATTATCTGATTATAAACATCACAGGGATAAAAACCGGCTTGATCATGTGACAGAAGTTGCATGGGTTAGTTTTATATGGGGGAAGAAGTTTCTTTTGGATACAAAAGCTATAGTCAGGGGAGCATTGCTTCATGATCTTTTTTATTATGACTGGTTCTATGAGGGACCTGCTTTGCATGGATTAAGACATCATAATATTGCTTTGTCAAATGCCAGAAAATTAACAGATCTCTCAAAAAAAGAAGAAGATATTATAAAAAAACATATGTGGCCGTTAACAATATGGCTTCCTATGTATAGAGAATCTTTACTGGTTTCTATTGTAGATACTTTTTGTTCATTTAAAGATTATATTACAAGTTGTTTTAAGGAGTAATTATTAAGATGAAAAACAATTATCTAACAGGAATTGATATAGGCTCAACCACTGCAAAGGTTGTAATTTTTGATAATGCCCGCAGAATGGTTTTTTCAAAATATTGCCGCCATAATACAAAAATTATTGAAACAGTACACGAAATTTTTAAGCAGGCCAAAGATTTAATTGGAGAAATATCATTTAAAGTTACTGTAACAGGTTCTGCTGGTATGGGAGTAGCAGAAGATTTTAACATTCCTTTTGTTCAGGAAGTTGTAGCTTCTGGAGATTTTATAAAAAATAATTATAAAGATGTCAGAACTTATATAGAGATTGGTGGTGAAGATTCAAAAGTAATCTTTTTTGATGAAAATTTATGTCCTGAAATAAGAATGAACGGGACATGTGCCGGAGGAACAGGCGCATTTATTGATCAGATGGCTGTTTTATTGAATGTACCTGTTGCAGATTTGAATACTCTTTCTGAAAACTCAACAAGAATTTATCCAATAGCATCACGTTGCGGAGTTTTTGCAAAAACAGATATTGC
>DAOWNP010000011.1 GCA_030642545.1 Desulfobacteraceae bacterium
AAATTTTTTATCGTAAAGATTCTCTGTGATCAGCACCTGCATCAGGGCGTTGAGAAAGGCAATATCGCTGCCCACCTTGATGGGAACATGCAGATCCGCAAAATCGGCCAGTTTATGACGACGCGGATCGACCATGATCAGTTTGGCTCCGTTTACGACAGCATTTTTAAGAAAGGTTGAAGCAACCGGATGAGCCTCGATCATGTTGGATCCGATTACAAAAAACATTTTTTTTTTTGAAATTTCGTAAAAAGATTGGGTCTTGGCTCCTGAACCGAAAGAATGCGCCACCCCGGCAACAGTAGGAGCATGTCAGGTACGGGCGCAGTGATCAATATTATTGGTTTTAAATACAGCTCGAAAAAGTTTCTGCATCTGGTAAGAATCTTCATTAATACTTCGGGCACAACTTACCCCGGCCAATGCATCCGGCCCATGTTTTTCAATTATTTCCGTAAACTTACCTGCAACGAGGTCGAGAGCTTCGTCCCATGTGGCCTCACGAAACTCACCGTCTTCTTTAATAAGCGGGGTTGTAAGACGCTCTTTTGAGTAAATAAAATCATACCCAAAACGCCCCTTAACACACAACCTGCCTCTGTTTGGTTCAGCATTTTCAACGCCTGTGATTTTGACTATTTTCCCATCCTGAACATGCAGCATCTGTTGACAACCTACACCGCAATAAGGACATGTGGTTCGAATTTTTTCAGTTTTCCACGGCCGCCATATATAACGAGATTTTTTTTCAACTAACGCTCCAACCGGACAAGCCTGAATACACTCTCCGCAAAAAACGCAGTTTGAATCAATCAGGGCGCGATCACCTTCAGTCACAACTTTACCGAGATTTTCATCTAAAGTTATAGCCCGGTTGACCTGTACTTCATTACAAGCAGCAACACACCTTCCACACAAAATACAGCGTGAAAAATCCCGTACAATCAAGGGATTTTTTAACTCCATAGGATCTGAAGGCAAACCAGCCTGGTTATCCGGATCAATATCTACCTGATATTGATAAGCCAAATCCTGCAGCCGGCAATCTCCCCATACAGGACAAAGTTCATCTGTACCATCTTCTTTATTAACTTTTAATTGAAAATTAGACCAGGAAACATCACCTGATCCTGAAATAGCACAATTATGATTACCTGTAGATAAAAATTTTGTAAGTATGGCTTTACGTTCTTTTATTACCTTTACTGAGTCTGTCTTTATATTCATGCCATTTTTTGCAATAGCTGTGCAGGATAAAATCAGATCCTCCTCCCCTTCTATTTCAACAGCACAAATACCGCATCTGCCAATAGGAGCAACATCTTTTAAATAACAGAGAGTAGGAATTGGAATTTGATTTTCTTTTGCTACATCCAAAACTGTTTGTCCTTGTATAAAAGCTGCCTTTCGGTTATTTATCATAATATATTCTGTCATATTTCACCTCTTTTATACTAAATTTTAAATTATCTTTTAAAAATCTCTCTTTATTTGCCAAAAGGACATCTCGGATATCTACAGACATTACACTCCAGACAAAATGCCCCATGCCCCATATCAGCCAAATCTTTACGGGTAATTTTTACATCAGCAAGAATACGTGGCAAAAACAGATCAAATGCAGTTGTTTTATAATAAAGAGCACAAGCAGGAACACCAATAACCTGCACTTCTCCTATATGTGCAAGCAAAGACATGGCACCGGGCAGAACAGGTACTCCATAAAGAATATCTTCAACTCCAGCATCAATAAGCCCCTGTCTTGTTACATCATCAGGATCAACAGATAATCCGGCAGTAGTAATAATAAGCTCAGATCCTTTGTTAATCAGTTTTAAGATGCTATCAGAAATAGCTTTTCGATCATCTGGTACAATCAATGAACAAACCACACAACAACCAAGTTTTTTAACTTTTGCCCTAATAATTGATTCAAATTTATCTTTAATCAATCCTTGTACAATTTCAGTTCCTGTAATTAAAATTCCAATTTTAGCCGGCTTAAACGGAAGAACCTGAATCAGTGGGTTTTCTCTTAAAATTGAATTCTCTCTTAAAATTGAATTCTCTCTTAAAATTGATAATCCTTTTTGCCAGTAATCATGAAATATATAAAGAGGAATAGCACGAGTTCCTGCAATTTGATGACCTTTTGAAACAACTGAAAAATTTTGACGGGTAGAACAGATAACATCAGGAATCAGGTTAAAAGCTTCAAGACGATCTGTATCAACCCTCAGCAATCCATTTAAGGATGCAGTAAATGTAATTTTACCCTCAAGGGGTTGACTTTGATAAATTACTCCGGGTCCTGCCATAAGTTTTGCAAAAGATTCTACTGCCCGATCTTCATGTATCCATTCTTCTTCTGATAAATTATTTTTATCAGAATACAGATTCATACGTCCCATCTGCTGCAATCGGCAAATATCACCAGCATTTATAGTTTGCCCGCGTTTAAAAGCCGGACCCTTGAATTTACCTGGAACAATCTGGGTCATATCATGTAATGCTTTTTCACCTTTTGCTTCTTTAACCGGTATAGAGGTAAGTAAAGATTTTACATCCAGATCTTTCAGATTTACACTATCAGATACAGCATAAGGAGCTTCTCCCTGACATCCCCTACAGATAGCACCATGCTTTTCGGGATAAGCCTCACCACACAAAGAGCAGTTAATTGTTTTTCCCAGTTCACGCTTTTTTAACCAGTGAGGCAGAACACAAACAGGCTTTGTTAAAAAAATATCCGAACCGGCAGAACAAATTTGCTCCCGCAACAAATCGGTATTTTGTTCTGTTTTTGGTTTAAGCTTATAAAACCAGCTCTTTATCTCCGGCCACACATTCAAACTTGCCGGATTAATAAAAACCCGTATACCTTTTCCTGTAAATTTATCATAGAAAATTATTGCAAAACGATCCAGATTAACAATTTTCAGCCATCCATTTCCTGTTGTACATAAAGTCAAAAGCTGAATAGCATCTGGCAGACAATGCGATGTTTCAGATATTGCATCAAATAAAATATCATCTGGAAGCTTTTTAAGTGCCATATCAACCATTTTCCCACCGATAATCAATCCGGGAGCAGCAAAGCAATGAAAAGAACGACTCAATTCCATATATTCATTAAAGGTATATTGATGCCCATCAGAGTCATGGCACCACGTCATTTTAAAAGAATTTTGCAAGGTAGTTAGTTGTGTATTCATACATCTCCAGTAAATATATCGTTATGCCTATATTGACATAACGATTCTGTTCTTCCAGATAGCATATCTTTTATCGTTATGTCAATATTGACATAACGATTTTTATATTTTATCCGCGTTCCTTAGTTCTTGTTAGACCTGCTTTATCTATGATACTTCCTTATTTTAACAGTGAAAAACAATTGCAAAAAAACGCCAGGTCTTTTTAAAAGTTATAGTTTGATCTTGTTATTTTATTAAAGTAGTATTCATTTTTATAAGCTGTTACAAAACACTAAATTACAGTGAAAAATTGATTTTGATCCTATTTCAATTAGTTGTATTATTATTTTTTGAAAAACCCTGCTCCGAAAGTTGAGTTAAAAATAAATATGTTTAAAAGTTTTCAAACAGCATTTTTGGCAGTTGCTTTTTTATGGGTAATATATTTTGCAAATTTTATTATTCCTGTTGATATTAGAAATTTTGGTATCCATCCGAAAGATACTGCTACATTATACCATATTTTAACAGCTCCGTTTATCCATGCAAATATAGCACACATTACAGCTAATTCTACTACTTTGTTTATTCTTCTTGGAGTATCTCTTTCAATTAACAGAAAAAAAACATTTTTGGCTCTTTTTTTAATAACTATAATAAGCGGTTTTTGTGTATGGGTGTTTGGACAGAGTAATACAAATCATATAGGTGTTAGTGGTATTATTTTTGGAATGATAGGTCTTTTAATGTTTTCCGGGTTTTTTCAGGGAAAAATTCTGGCTGTTATTATCTCTTTTGCAACTGTTTTTACATATGGAGGAATGCTGCTTTTTTCGTTAACCACATATATTCCTGGAGTAAGCTGGACAAGTCATTTTTTTGGTTTTATATCAGGTATAATATCTGCGTGGATTTTAAGAAAAGATTAATTTGATAAATAAAACTTTTGAATATTGTTAACAAAAAAATAAATTTAAATTTTATAGGATATATCGACAGGCTATTATGAAATTAGGAATTGCAGGACTTAAACAATCAGGGAAAAAAACCGTATTTGAAGCATTAACTCAAAATATAATAGATCCTTCCCAAACAGGAGAGGATAGAATTGAAATAATCAAATTGCCGGATATTCGCATAGATATATTAAGCAAAATGTATAAGCCCAAAAAAACAATTTATACTAAAGTGGAATACCTGCTTTCAGGAACAGGTCAGAAAAAAAAATCAGAGAATACCTGGGGAAGTGCAAGGGATTGTGATGCTATAATACATATTATTCGTAATTTTAATATTTATGGTGCTGATGCTCCAACTCTTTATAATGATTTTCAAGCAACAGATCAGGATATGATACTATCTGATCTTGTAATAGCTGAAAAAAGGTTAGAGAGATTAGAGCTTGATAAAAAGCGGGGGAAAAAAATAAATGCAGAAGAGTTTTCTTTAATAAAAAAAACTATTGGAGCATTAGAAAATGAGATACCTTTAAGAAAAATCCCTGAAATTATTACAAACCCTCTGTTAAGAGGATTTGCATTTATTTCGGCAAAGCCCACTCTGGTTCTTTTTAATAATGAAGAAGACGATGATCTGCATCCGGTTTTAAAAGAGAAAGATATTAAAGAAGAGTCTGCAATTATAAGAGGAAAGCTTGAGCAGGAACTTTCTCAAATGGATGAAGATGAAGCAAAAGAATTTCTTGCAGATTTTAATATAAAAGATTCTGCTATGGATCGTGTAATTAAAAAATCCTATGAAATTTTAGGGCTTATCTCTTTTTTTACAGTAGGAGAAGATGAGGTAAGGGCATGGACAATAAAAAAAGATACTATGGCAGTTGATGCTGCTGAGGTAATACACTCAGATATAAAAAAAGGATTTATAAGAGCAGAAGTTGTATCATATGATGATTTAATAAATGCGGGTAACTTCAACCAGGCAAAAAAAAATGGAACTGTAAGGGTTGAAGGAAAAAATTATATAGTTCAGGATGGGGATATTTTAAACTTCAGATTTAATGTATAAACTTTTCTATGAATGGGAACAAAATAACTTATAAAAAGGACGCTTTTGGAAGTTATATAAGTTTTGTTCATTAGGATAGAACATGATAATTGATGCACATTGTCATCTGGCATATGAAAAATGGCAGCCTGAAAAATGGTGGAAATCTATCGCAAAACTGGCTGCTCATAAAGTTAAAGATCTTGGAATTGATAACTTTGATGAGCAGGAGTTCTTAAAAGATATTCTTCCTCAAATGTTTTTTGATCCATCAGGAGAAAAGCAACTCCAGATGATGGAAGAAGCAGCAATAGATATGGTTGTTTTAACACCTCTTGATTATGGAGTTGCACTGGGAGATGCAAAAATTTCCATAAAAGAGGTAAATTATGAATTTTCAAAACTTCAACTAAAATATCCTGATAAATTTATCTGTTTTGCATCAATAGATCCAAGAAGACCTGAAGCTGCGGATTTAATAAAACAGGCGTTAGATGAATGGGGAATGAAAGGAGTTAAATTTCATCCAGGGGCAGGTTTTTACCCAAATAGCAAAGAAACATATGCCATGCTTGAGATAATTGCCCAAAGAGATGTGCCTGTTCTTTTTCATACAGGTCATATGGTACAGCCTTTGTATAGTAAATATTGTGATCCCATATGGATAGATGAAGTCTGTTCAGATTTTCCGGATCTTAAAATAATTGCAGCTCATATGGCTCATGGTTATTATACCCAGCTGTTTTCCATGGGAGAGTGCAATATAAATCTTTTAACAGATATATCTGGATGGCAGAAAAAAGCTCTTAATAATTATACTGATTTTTGCAAAATATTGAGATCTGCTATAGACAGCTTTGGTGATAGCAGAATTATGTTTGGCAGTGATGGTCCTTTTTTACGGGCTGTAACTTCTGATAAAAACTATATACAGATAATTAAAAATATGGTTAATAATGATAATTCTAAAATAAAATTCACAAAAAACGAAATAGATAATATTCTTGGAGGAAATGCTGCCAGGCTGTTAGGAATTCTTGAATCTTAGGATTTATATTTGAGATTATTAAAAACAAATTGGGGTAAAACATGAAAAACCAGTCTGTCTTATACGAAACCAAAGAAAAAACAGGTATAATTACCTTAAATCGTCCTGATAATCGTAATAGTATGGATGAAGAAACATTAACTACTTTTAGTGAAATTATAGAAAATGTTCAAAAAAGCAAAGATTTAAGATGCCTTATTATCACAGGTTCCGGCAATAGTTTTTGTGCAGGAGCAGACTTTAAGCAGGGCTTTAAAGGGATTGGCGAGATGATGATAAATGAAGTTCTTATGAGAGCTTACAAACCTTTTCTGAAAGTAGGAGAGGTTAACATCCCTACTATCGCAGCTATGAACGGACATGCTATTGGCGGTGGTTTTGGTCTTGCATTAATGTGTGATATCAGGATAGCAAATGAAAAAGCAAAATACGGAGCTAATTTTGCCCGTTTAGGAGTTCATTCCGGCATGGCAGTGTCATATATATTGCCACGTATTATCGGTCTTCCTATGGCAAATGAACTGCTTTTTACAGGAAGACTTATAACAGGTGAAAAGGCTGCTGCCATAGGACTTGCAAACTACGCTGTAAAAGAAGCTGATGTTTTACAAAAAGCTATAGAACTTGCTGATGAAATATCTAAGAGCGCACCTGTTGCTGTAAAAATGTTAAAACAGTCAATATACAGAGGACTCACCTGGAATCCTGTTATGGCCGCTGAAATAGAATCGCTGTGTCAGGGAAAAACTTTTGAAATGGAAGATTCAAAAGAAGGGATATCTGCTCTTTTGGAAAAAAGAGAGCCTGTATTTACAGGAATGTAGGATATTGCTGTAAAATCGACAGGCTGTTACAAAACATAATTTATCCAATTTCTACGTTAAAGAATCAATTTATTACTTGAATTTAAAGAAATTTTCATTCCATAACAGCCTGTCAATCTGAAAACTCAAAAACTGATGGTAGACTTGCTCTTTTGAAAACTAAAAATCCAAAACTAACTCCTTCTCCTTATACCGATCAGCCCAAGAATCCCGCTGCCAAGCAACCATACAGCGCCAGGAATCGGTGCTATAGCAGTGACATTAACTCTACCACTGAAATTACTCCCATCAAAATGCAGGGTAGCCAAATCCGTATCCGGATTGTACTTTACTACATCTCCACCACCAAAGGTAAGACCTCCCAACGTTGCTCTTTTTTTGGTGGAAAGAAGAATCTCGCCATTACCTAAACACTGCACAGCATCTATATTCGCATTTCCCAAAAACATATCCTGACTGAATAACAAAGAAGCCATGCCTGTAGCCGGATTGTACTGTACCAGATCTCCATTTCTGAAGCGAAGACCGCCAAGTTTTGATTTTTTTTTAGTGGAAAAAACGATTTCTTCAGTATCAGGCAAATACCATACAGCATCTATATCTGTTCCTTTTTTTGAGAACAACGCCCCGTTAAAAAAAAGCTCCGCCCCAATAACTGTATTGGTAACATAATCATATGCCACCTCCACCAGATCTCCCTTTTTGAAGGTAACGCCACCCAGTTTTGCCTTGTTTGTGGTGGAAAGAAGGAGATGTGCAAATCCATCCTCGTCAACTCCCAGGTTATCAGCATAAGCATCAATATTTTCTCTACCCTTCTTCCCCTCATACACAGGATCAAAATTATCTCCATCAAATATCAACTTAGCTGTATCAGTGTCAGCATAATATTCTACCATATCGCTCCGGTGAACCATTAATCCTCCTAATATTGTAGTTTTATTAGGAGAAACTATAATAGGTGCTGTTTCTCCCTTGACCGACAGGCTAAATAGTAGAGCAAAACTCATGGCTATTACTGCTATTGACTTTTTCACTTCAACTCCCTCCTCAATTAAATATTATAGAAAATTTCTTAATAAATCATATTCCTCTGCTGTAAAAATTTGCTGTTTCCTTCAAGATATCCTTCAAAGCAATAGTAAAATTTCACCGATTTCACTATTATTACTTAATTTTTTTTGAGACAAAAAACTTTTTTATTAAATGTTTTTTTGTAAGCTTAGTATACACAAGCAAATATTAATTGCATGCACTTTCTTGCTCAAAAAATGTATAATATTGCTTTTTTAGGATTAGGTGCAAAAAACAAAAATGAGGGGAATGAGTCAAACATGAGGAAAAGGGAACAAATCTGTTATCGTACTTATTAAGTATTTTGTTCTCGTTTCTTAATATTAAAAAAATTTACTTTAAGCAGTATTATTTCATGTACGAAGGTATTGATAAAAAATGACAAAGAAATGGGGAAAAGGCTTGAAACTATTAAAATTTTGCTTAGCAAGTGTCAAAAACAGACTTGACCCCTTTCTTCCTAATAATTTGTTCTTGTTCTTAATATTGGCGTATTAAGAACAAGTGAAGCTAAATCATCTGTTCTTTGTATATCTATGTTAAATTCTGTTTTGTCTATTTCAAAATAACGTGAAATTACAGCAACAATATCTGTTTGTAATTTTTTTAAAATATCTTCAGAAACTTCAAGTTTATCACATACCAATGCCAGTTTAAGTCTTTTTTTGGCAATATCCTTGCTTTCTTCTCCAGCCTGTTTTCCGAAAAGCTTCTGTATCAATCTGTTAATCATAAATCCACCCTATTTTTTAACTGCAAATTTTTGAACAATTTTTTTCCATAAACTACTTTTAGTGGAAGGTACCTCTATTGGAAGATCTGGATGACCATCTAATCTTAAACCAATACGCTTAAAAGCATTTCCTGCTTTAGACTGATTATTAAAAATAATAGGGGTGCCAGTATTAGTAGCCACAACAACATTTTCATCCATTGGGATCAACCCCAACAGATCAATTGATAATACATCAAGTACATCTGTATGACTCAACATATCACCCCTTTCAACCATTTCAGGAACAATACGATTTACAATTAATTTAGGAGTAATAGATTTTGAATATAAAAGGCCTATAACACGATCTGCATCCCGAACAGCTGAAACCTCAGGGGTACAAATAACCAATGCTTCATCTGCTGCTGCTACTGCATTTTCAAAACCCTGTTCTATTCCAGCAGGACAATCCATAAATACAAAATCAAATTCTTTTTTTAACTCTTTTACAAATTCAACCATCTTCTCTGGAGTTATAGCATTTTTATTATCATTTTGTGAAGCTGGTATAAGAAACAGATTATCTATCTTTCTGTCTTTTATGGCTGCCTGCCTGGACTTGCACTTACCATTAACTGCATCCACAATATTAAACACAATTCTATTTTCAAGACCCATAACAACATCAAGATTACGAAGACCTATATCCATATCCACAACCACAACCCGCTTTCCGGTCTGTGCCAAAGCAGCACCTACTGATGCAGTCGCCGTAGTCTTTCCTACCCCCCCTTTACCAGAGGTAACAACAATTACTTTACCATCCACAATACACCTCATTTTACACAATTTTCAGGAAGAAAAAAACATACATTAACGAACTTCTAACCATGGTAATTTTCCAAAAAAACCGGCTTTAAGATAATCTTCTACAATAATTTCTCCATGCTCTACATGTGCAAATTCTGCAATTCCCATAGATTGTAAGGAAGGAGCACCTGCTACATAGCCACCTATTTTAAGTAAAGATGGACAAAAAACAAGAGCTGCAACTATAGCTTCTTCATTTTCAGGCTGACCTGCTGCAGCCAAACCTTTTAAAGTACCCATTACTATAATATCACCTGCTGCCTGGACTTCTGCTCCAGGATTAACATCTCCCATAATAAGCAAATGTTTTTTAGCAACTACTTTTTGTCCGGAACGAACTCTGCCAGCTAACATTAAAACATTATTTTTATGATGTTCCCATGACCGTGAAACATCCTTTTTCCTTGCTCTTTCTTCATCTACAACCCTTTGTCTCGGAGGCATTGAAACATATCCAACACAAAATTTTTCTTTAAGATAGAAACCAAGCTCCTGCACAAGTTTACTTTTTTCCTTGCTATCTTTGCCTCCTGTATCAATAATTATTCTTGCGTTCACAGCTAAATGTTTCATACGATTAAAAAGTCTATCCATCTCTTTTTGTATAACATCTACAGGCTGTGCAGGATCCAGCGTAATCCACAAGCTATCTCCCACTCCTTTTAATTTTACTACAGGGTTATCTTTAATCATCTCAATTATCTTTATTATCTCGTAAAGGAAATCCTTAAATATAAATTAAGGAAACAAGTTGGAGTATACTTCGATTGGCTATAATTTGTTTTCAGCGAACAGTACGAGATTTCTGTTTAATCTTTTTATCATATAAAAAAAATCCAATTATGTATTTTGCTATATATTTAGATTATCATATAATGTCAAGGAAATAATAAAAAGCATTATATAAGCATCTAAATATTTTGTTTTTTTATATAAACTCGTGAAACACGATCTGTAAGCCCTGTAAGTATCTCATAATTTATCGTATTTCGTACTTGCGCCAACGATTCTATTGAAATTTGATCTTTTCCCTGATTCCCGAAAATAACCACTTCATCTCCTATTTCAACACCTCTTATATTACCCACATCAAGCATAGTAAGATCCATACAAACACGACCAACAACAGGTGCTATTTTACCCCTTACAAGCATATGTCCAGCAGATGAAAACATTCTACTGTATCCATCGCCATAACCTGCAGCAACAGTTGCCAATATAGTAGCTTTTAAAGTTTTGTAAGTATGACCATAACTAACCTTAAAACCAGCAGAAACTTTTTTTAACCCCACAATTCTTGTTTTAAAAGTCATGGCAGGAATAAGATTAATCTTTTGTGTTACATTTTTTGATGGAAAATAACCATAAACAGATATTCCGGCTCTCACCATATCAAGATGAGTCTTGTCCATATCTATTATAGCAGCACTATTTGCTGCATGTTTTAAAGGAAACCGGATATGACACCTGTTTAACTGCTCTATAAAATCTACAAATAAATTAAATTGTTTTTCAGCATAACTTTTATCTACCTCATCAGAAGTTGCAAAATGGGTATAAATACCGGTTAAATCAAGATTAGGAAATCTTGCAATTTTTTCAATTTCAGATTGAGCATACTTCATTATGGCTTTAAGATCACTACTGACAGGAGAGCACACAACAACTCCTATACGCCCCATACCTGTATCAACTTTAATATGAACCTTAATTTGTTTATTTTCTTTTTGAGCAACTCCAGATAATCTTTCTGCTGTTTTTATATCATAAACTGTTTGAGTAAGGTCAAAATAAATAAGAGATGAGTAAAATTCTGGTAAAGTATAACCAAAAATCAGAATTGGCTCTTTAACACCTGCTTTTCTGAGCTCTATTGCTTCATCTATTCTTGCTACACCTAAAAAATCGACTCCACAATCTGCAGCACACCTTGCCACCTCCCTAATACCATGTCCATAAGCATCTGCTTTAACCACAGCCATCAAAAGCACATCTGGTCCGATTATATTTTTTATCTGATCTATATTGTGTGCTATCGCACAAAGATCAATCTCCACCCATGTTAAGCCTGATGCCAATAATAACCTCTATTATCTTAGGAACGAGGACAAAATAACTTCCCCAAATAGGCACATAGATTGGGGAAGTTATTTCATCCACGTTCCTTAAATTGTTTATTGCAGATCACAGCAGAAGCAGCAACCTGCAAAAAACGATTCTGTTTTAAACTATTTCTATAGCACAGGCCATAGCTACTCCACCACCACCGCATAGTGTAGCAAGACCTAATGTTTTTCCTCTTTTCTTCATTCCATAAATAAGAGATACTATGAGTCTTGCTCCGGTTGCTCCTACAGGATGCCCTATCCCTATTCCAGATCCATTAACATTTGTTATCTCTCTATTCAAACCAAGCTCTTTTTCACATCCTATATATTGAGCAGCAAAAGCTTCGTTTAGCTCAATCTGCTCAAAATCATCTATTTTAAAACTGCTGTTTGCTACAAGATTCTGTACAGCAGGAACAGGAGACAGGCCCATAACAGAAGGATGGCAGCCACCTCTTGATACAGCTTTTATTTTAGCTAAGGGCTGTAGATTAAGCTCTTTTGCTTTTTCAGCTGACATCAACAAAAGTCCAGCAGAACCATCATTTAAACCACTTGAATTTCCAGCTGTAACCTTACCTATTTTAGGGACAAAAGCAGGGGGAAGTTTCTGCAGCTTTTCGATAGTCATTCCAGGTCTGAAATGTTCATCTCTGTCAAAAATTATCGCCTCTTTTTTTCTCTGGGGAATCTCTATGGGTATAATTTCATCTTTAAATGATCCATCATTATTAGCTCTTTCAACTTCATTATGACTTCTCAGGGCAACTTCATCCATCTCTTCTCTGCTTATATTTAAGTGCTGAGCAATAAACTCTGCTGTATGCCCCATAATATAAGGTTTGCCTTTAAAATAGCAAAGAGGTGCTTCTTCTGCATTTACCGGACCATCCTCAGGATGAGGAATAACATGAGATCCACAATGAAGACCTCTAATCATAGAATCAACAAATTCTGTATCCTGAAGACGACAACCCCATCTTGCCTTTGTAACAATATAGGGAGTGCCAGACATATGTTCCATACCACCTGCAAGAATTACATCTGCCATGCCAGCCTGAATCATAGCCATTCCAGATATTGCAGCTTCCATTCCTGAAATACACACCCGATTTATTGTTACCGCAGTAACTGCAGCAGGTATACCAGCCAAAAGAGCACTTGTTCTAGCAACATTTAATGTTTGAGCAGGTTCAAGACAACATCCGTAACGAACATCATCAATAATAGCCGGATCAATACCTGCTCTTTTAATAGTTTCTCTCATTGTTACACTGCCTAATGTTGCAGCGTCACTATTTTTTAATGTACCTCCAAATGCACCTATCGCCGTACGGCATGCTGAAACTATAACAACTTCTTTCACTTCAGACTCCTTTAACATAAATTTTAATAAAATAATCCACAAAATCCATTAAATTTAACCAATTTTTAGAATCTATTATGTTAATATTCTAATTTTAATATTACAACCTTTATTCATTAAATTTATAGTACAGGTGTTTCTATTTTATTGTTAATAATATAAATACATTAACAAAAGAGTCTGACCGACAGGCAGATGCGGAATGGAAAATTTCTTCTGTGTTCAAGGCAGAAAATAGATTTGACCACAGGCATACTTAGTTGTATTCCGAAGATCAAATTTATTTTCTAACGCAGAAGTTGGATAAATTAAAGTTTCCCTTAGTTATTTAACGCTGCTGTTTTCTGCAAAAAAGATTCTTCCAAAGATGTAGGAAAATAAGTCTCTCGTTTACGACTAAATTTATTTTTTTTGAAACAAAATAATCCGTAAATATCATTATCCAACACTTGCAGAATAGTTACATCTGGTGCTATAAATTGTGCTCTCTCAACAAACAAAGAAGTTTCATCAATAATTGTGTACCCACAAATTCCAGCATTAACAACATCTATCTTAGGGTTAATCTGCGCTAACAACGCTGGATAAGTATCATGGTTAGGCAGATAAGGACCAAATGTAAACGAATCTCCAAGTATAAGAATCCTTTGTCTCTTTTTCACTTTTAATTCATGAATATTTCTAAACCCCTGGCTATTTGTAATTACCTGATAGGGCATCCGTGAATTAACATTACATATATCTTTCTGCAAAGGCTTAAGATCTCCATAAACATCAATATGACTAATCATTTTTAACGGAGATCTGTAATTGTAAAATTCCTTTAACGATTCATTCAATTTATTAGCAATAATCCTGTTTGCAAATCTGGAAAGATGACCATCTTGTGGTAAAAGAGTAATATCTTCCCAATTATAATTTCGAAGATAATCAGTAAAATCAAGATACTTAACTCCATATTTTTCAGCTAAATGCTGAAAATAATTTCGGCATATTGACTCAGAGTCAGATTTGTCTGTATCTGGCTGAGTAGAAGGTAAATATAAGACTATAAGCTTTGTTTGTGCATTTTTTGCAGATAAAACCAATTTGCTGAAATATTGTTCATATTCTTTCTCAAATTCTAAAAGTAATTCACATCCCTTCTCTGAAAATAAAGCTTCCCATGTTCCCATATACTTCTGTTGATAATCTTCTTTAAATGATTTGGAACGTTTTAACTTAATTTTATGCGAAACCACATAAAAAGCCCTTACCATAGCAAACGATGAATCATTTTTAACCTGGAAATAGATACAGCGAGCAGCAATCTCTCCAAACAACATCAAAAATAATAAAGGCAAAAATGAATACAATATTTTTTTTCTTAACGAAAACGTTTTAACATTTTTATCCATCATCAATCCATACAGGCAATAACTGTGGCTAATTATAATATCAATCATCAAATATCAGATCGTAAGCCATAACCAATGCTATAATCATGCCCCAATAAATTCTTATAATCAATAATTTACAGACATTTGTATGCTATCTAAAACAGTGTATAAATAAACGGCGCAACTGCTGAACCCTGCGACAATACTATCAATGCTCCGAGCAAAAGCAGTACCATTATAATTGGGGCAAGCCAGAATTTTTTACGAAATTTCATAAAACCCCAGAGGTCTTTTAGCAAATCTACCATTAAAATGTCCTTTCCATCTGTTCTTTTGGCGGTTTTATACTAATGCATCTATAACTTAAAACGCTGGTATCAATTTTTCGACACATCGGATCTTTACGAAATATTTTCATTAATATTCCCATTGGAGTAAAAATAAGATAAAAAACTATTCCAAGAATAATTTTTGTGTTGATCCAACCAAGCACAAGACCTGTTTTCATCCAGACTTTATAAATAATCTTTAATGTACCCGGAGCAACAAGTGCCCAAACAATCAAAACAGAAGATATTATCCATGGCCACTTTGAAATTGATCTTGAAAATACCCATGGCAAAATCAACCCAAACAGCATGGCTATTATGATTCCAGTTATCAACCCAAATTCACGAAGCTCTTTTCTATTTATTTCTGTTATTTGTGTTTCCATAATTTAATCCAGTTCAAATTCATTTTTCCATGAGTCATCCTTTTTCCATCCTGACTGTTCTGTTTTAGAAAGAAGAATATTTTCCATTACAAGATAATCCATTTCTGTTCGCATAAAACAGCGATACGCATCTTCCGGTGTACAAACAATCGGTTCCCCCCGCACATTAAAAGATGTATTAATCAAAACTGGGCAATTTGTTCTTTTTTCGAATTCTCCAAGCAAAGCATAAAAACGAGGATTCGTTTCCTTGTGTACAGTTTGAACTCTGGCTGAATAATCTACATGGGTAATTGCTGGTATTTTCGATCTTGGCACATTCAGTTTTTCTATACCAAATAGTTTTTCCTGTCCATCAGGTATAGAAATATGTTTGTTCTCTTTTACAGCTGCCACAAAAAGCATATAAGGACTTTTTCTATCTATTTCAAACCAGTCTGATACTGCTTCAAACTTTACTGCCGGAGCAAATGGACGAAATGATTCGCGATGTTTTATTTTCAAATTCATTGTAGATTGCATGGTAATACTTCGGGGATCTCCAATTATTGACCTTGCTCCAAGTGCTCTTGGCCCAAACTCCATCCTTCCCTGAAACCAGCCAACAACCTTTTCATCTGTTAATATATCCGCTATTTTTGGCAATAGCTCTTTGTCGTCAAGTTTTTCGTATTTTACACCAATAGTGTTCAAATATTCAGTAATCTCCCTGTTTTCATAGGACGGGCCAAGATAGGAACCCATTGTATAATCAGCTTGATCCGGCAAATTTGATAATGTTCGTTCTTTTCCAAGATATTCATGCCATATTGAATACGCAGCCCCTATTGCTCCACCCGCATCTCCTGCGGCAGGTTGAATCCAGATATCTTTAAATATTTTCTTCCTGAGAAGCTTGCCGTTTGCTACACAATTTAAGGCAACTCCACCAGCAAGACAAAGATAGTCAACATTCAATTCCTGCTTAAGAGTCTTTGCCAGTTTTAAAACAATATCTTCAGTAACAACCTGAATAGAACAGGCTATATCCATTTCTCTTTGAGTTAATTCAGATTCAGGCTTTCTCGGTTTACTGCCAAAAAGACGATTGAAGTATTTGTTGGTCATAGTAAGACCTGTAGCATAATTAAAATAATGCATATCCAAACGGAAAGTTCCATCTTCTTTGACATCAACCAGATTTGCACGAATCAAATCAACATATTTTGGCTCTCCATACGGAGCCAGCCCCATCAGTTTATATTCACCAGAATTCACCTTAAACCCTGTATAATAAGTAAAAGCCGAATAAAGAAGGCCAAGTGAATGTGGAAAATCTATCTCCCATTGAGGTATAAGACTATTTCCTTTACCCATCCACGCAGTTGTGGTAGCCCATTCACCAACTCCGTCTAAACAAAGGACAGCAGCGTTACTATAAGGGGAAGGGAAAAATGCCGAAGCTGCATGAGACTGATGATGTTCTGCAAACATCAAAGGAGGAAGCTCTTTTATCTTCAAACCATAAAGAGATGCTAACTCTTTTTTTAAAGTACTCTTGAGAAACAGTTTCTCTTTAAGCCATACAGGCATAGCCGAAAGAAAAGAGCGTAAACCTTTTGGAGCATAAGAAAGATAAGTCTCCAAAAGACGTTCAAACTTTATCAGAGGCTTATCATAAAAAACAATATAATCAATATCCGAAAGAGTTACCCGTGCATGTTCTATACAATATTTAATTGCATTCTCCGGAAAATCGGCACAATGTTTTTTACGTGTAAACCTCTCTTCCTGAGCAGCGGCAACAACCATACCATCAATTAGCAAAGCAGATGCACTGTCATGATAATATGCAGATATACCCAGTATTTTTATAGTCATCTTATAAATTTTTTCCAATTAAGATTTATAATTTATAACAATTATTTTTTTAAAAAACACTTTTCCAATTAAATTGTAAATATTTTAAAGTCAATATAACTTTAAAAGTCAATATAACTTTAAAAGTCAATATAACTTTAAAATTTTTCGGATATTGAGAGTTTTTCTGAATTACTCCGCGCCATATTTCATCTTCGTGATGAACTGTTGAATCGTTCTGATTTATGTGAGTTACCTGATTCTGACCGTAAACATCTCGAAGGTGACATTATTCGAGTATATAGCTTATTGATATTTGAATGGTTGCGTTACATACGTTATTTGAAAAAGAGTTACAGATACCTTTTTCCCTTAGCAATACGTCTAAACCTGGGGTGTCCAAAAACTCGGTTTTCCAGCTATTTTTTTTGTTCAAGTTTTGGACCTGTTATAAGTGATATTAATATCCTGGTATATTATTAGGATCATGAAAATAAGTATTAAAATCATCTTCTCCAACCAAATCCCG
>DAOWNP010000358.1 GCA_030642545.1 Desulfobacteraceae bacterium
ACATTGAACAAAACAAAAAGCTTTTCGTAGGAGATGATATTATGTATCTTGTGGTTGCTGGAGATATAAGAAAAAATGTAATTGATGTACTTTCTGAAACATTAGACCAAATCAAATCCTCAGTTACAAAAAAAACAGAATTTTTTTTGTAAATAAAATAAACTTTAAAATAAGGATAATATCATGGGAGATTTTACCCATATAGATGAAAATGGACAAGTGCGAATGGTTGATGTAACAGAAAAAAAAATAACCTTACGCACAGCATCAGCTTTGGCTGTTATTAAAATGAATCCAGATACCTTTGATAAAATCTATAAAGGTCACATAAAAAAAGGTAATGTTCTTGAAACAGCAAGAATAGCCGGAATAATGGGAGCTAAAAAAACATCTGAATTGATCCCCATGTGTCATCTCATAAATATAACCCATGCAAAAATAGATTTTTTTCCTGATTTCCAAAAAAAACTAATAAAAATTATTGCCTCAATAAGTGTATCAGCTCAAACAGGGGTTGAAATGGAAGCACTTTGTGCAGTATCTGTTGCAGCTCTTACGATCTACGATATGTGTAAATCAAGTGACAGAGAAATTATCATAACAGAGATGTGTCTGCTTGAAAAAAAAGGCGGGAAAAGTGGAGAATTTATTAGATCATCTTAACAGGCAGTTACAAAACTAAAGTTTATCCAATTTCTGCGTTAGAAAATAAATTTAATCCTCAGAATACAACGGGTATGCCTGCGGTTAAATTGATTTTTCGCCTTGAACACAGAAGAAATTTTCATTACGCAGGTAGCCTGTTAAACATATGAATAAATTAAACCTGAAAAATATTTTACTGGTCTGTTTTTTTGCTATAATTTGTACAAGCTGCTTTATAAAACATCAGCAAAGCCCGCTTCGCCTTGTTTCAGGTAGTAACTATCCTGTTTTTGAAGATGATTTAGATTATGTAAATCTAAAACAGTCTTTAGAAAAAAGTCTTATTTATTACAAACGCTTAGATCAAAAAAAAAGTGTGAGATTTGGGAGGAATCTGTTTAGTATAAATCATATGATAAAAACCATTGACAGATTTCTTTTTTTTATTAATAAAAAGCCTTCTGTAAAAGCACTTAATGCCTTTATTAAATCAAACTTTCTTGTATATAGATCAAATAATTCAAAAAAGAAAAACAATGTTTTATTTACAGGATACTATGAACCTGTTTTAAGTGGAAGCCTTTATAAAACTAATGCATATCAATATCCTCTATATACTATACCAGATGACTTTGTACTGATAAATTCTTCTATATTTAATATTCCTGATAATAAAATTTTAACAGGAAGAGTTAAAAAAGATCATACAGTGACTACCCCCTATTTTGACAGAAAACAGATAGACACTGAAAACAGACTATTAAATTGTGCATTGCCTTTAGTATGGGTAAAAGATAAAATAGATCTTTTTTTCTTACATATTCAGGGATCCGGTAAAATAATTCTAAATTCTGGAAAAGTCATGAATGTTCATTACCACGCTTCAAACGGACACCCTTACAAAAGTATAGGAGCTTTATTAATAAAGGAAAAGAAAATAGAAAAAGGTAAAGTTTCCCTGCAGTCAATCCAGGCATATTTAAATAATCATCCTGAAGAGTTAGATAGAATTTTAAATTATAATCCCAGTTATGTTTTTTTTAAAGAAGAAGAAAAAGGACCAAAAGGATACCTTGATGTGATTTTAACTCCAGGCAGATCTCTTGCTTTAGACAAAAATATTTTCCCATTAGGAGGCATCTCTTTTATTCAAACACAGAAACCAATTATAAATGCAGCAGGAACAATAAAGAGATGGGGCTCTTTTTCAAGATTTGTTGTAAATCAGGATACAGGCGGTGCAATAAAAGGTACCAAAAGAGCTGACCTTTTTTGTGGGAATGGATTTTACGCAAAAATTTTTGCAGGAAACATGAACAAACAGGGTAATTTATATTTTATTGTATTAAAACCTGAAAAAAAATAATTTTATCTTATTATACACTTTTTAACTCTCTTTTCTGCCATAACTTTAAATTCTGACAATTCATCTTTTATAAAAATTCTGTTTTGTCTGTAAAAAAAATCTGGATCTAAAACTTTTGTGTTTCTAAATTGTTGTAATGCATAAAGATCAGCGCCTTTTATTCTGTTTAATATATTTTTTATGATTTTGATATCAATAAAAGGCTTTACACATGTCGTTCTAAATTCATGTTCAATACCAGAATCCATAATAATATTGATGCTTTCTATTATAATTTTACCATCAATATCAGGTGCTATATATGACGTGTAACAAAAAGGATCTGTTTTTATATCCATTGCAATATAATCAACAAGATTATCTTTAATAAGATTTTTTATTACATCAGGCTGGCTCCCATTTGTATCCAGTTTTACTTTAAAGCCTGTTTTTTTTACTGTTTTACAAAAATCATAAATTTCTTTTGCAAGAGTCGGTTCTCCTCCTGAAATAACTACTGCATCTAAAAAAGATTTTCTACTATCTATAAAATCAATA
>DAOWNP010000223.1 GCA_030642545.1 Desulfobacteraceae bacterium
ATAAAAATACCATGCTTTGCAAATCCACTTGCAGAAGTATGAGTCAACATATTGAGTGCTGCTTTTGCCATATTTGTATGGGGATGGCGGTCTCCTTTTTTAAAACGCATAAACTTACCTTCCATAGCAGAAACATTAACAATATGTTTCTGGCCGGTATTATCTTTTTTCATTAAAGGTGCCAGTTTATTACTTAACACAAAAGGTGCTACTGCGTTAACAAGCTGTATTTCAAGCATTTCTGCAGTTTGAATTTCACCAAGCTTAAGCCGCCAGCTATTGGTTGTTCTCAAATCAACCTGTTGCAAATCAACATCTAATTTTCCTTTTGGAAAAATAGTGTCAGTAGATAATGTATTATCATAGCCATAGGGTATCTGGGACAGTTGAGCAGACTTTAGAAGCCCTATCCCTGGCAGCTTCCCATGCCAGGTAACAGGAAGAACACTCTCTGATTTTATATTAGGCATGGAAAAAGAGTTTAATTTGTTAGTACAGATTAAAAAATTTTTCACCAGTTTTTGGGTATTTTCAGGGAGATCGTGTAAAAATCTGGTTTCATTATCCATTAAATGTGCATAAAATTCTGGGGGTCTGCGTACTGTTTGAGCTGCATTATTGATTAAAATATCTAACCGGCTAAAGGTTTGTTCAATATGGCTGCAAAAAATCTCCACGCTTGGAGTATGCCTTAGATCCAGCCCATAAATGTGCAGCCTGTCACCCCATTTGTCAAAATCCTTTTCTTTGGAATACCTTAATGCCGAATCCACAGGAAAACGAGTGGTTGCAATAACCGAAGCACCGGCTTTTAACATCATTAATGTTATCTGGTAACCGATTTTTAAACGTGATCCAGTTATTAAAGCAACCTGTCCTTTTAATTTTGCGGTTTGGAAACGTTTTTTATAATTTAACTCTGCACAAGAAGGGCACATAGAATCATAAAAAAAATGCAACTTTGTAAACCTGGCTTTACATACATAACAATTTCTCGGTGAATGTAAGATCAGGTGTTTATTTGTTGAATTTGTATTATCTCGGAATTGTAAAGGAGCAGTAAATACAGCATCTTCTCTTGACAGACGGATTCCGGTTGCAGCTCTTGCTTTTCGTTCAGATTTAATAATTTGCTGCCGGGATTTTTTACGACCCGACTTATTACGTTCTTTTAACTGTTTACGATCTGGTCTGGATAGTTGACCTGCAGCTTTCATCAGTTCTATTTGTTGTTTTCTTGGTAATTTTACAAATTTTTCACAATTCTTTGTTAAATCCGTCAGTATGCTTATACAAGACTCTATCTCTTTTGTTGTATAATTTTGGTTTTGTTTTAAATCCACATTTTATCCTTAAAATCAGTATATTTTTTTATTCTTACTAAACAATCAACCAAATTTTATACCACTTTAAATTTTTTTTTTCAATGTTGTATGAAATTAATGATTTATTCTTTTTGGGGTTGGTTATAACATCAGCTTTTTAGATATCAAAGCTGTAAGCTCTATGATAAAATTTGAAAAGATATGCCTGTTTGAGCAGCATGGAAGATGGGTAAAAATACAATTTAGTTTTGGAAATTATAAAGTTTCCGTTCCTAAGTAAAAACAGGCTTGTTAAATTTAATATATTAATTTAAGTGATATATATAGTTTTTTTTTAAAATTTTAAAAATTTGTACAAAAAAGAAATGTTAAGATGCTTTATGACTCATTCATAAATATTTTTAAGGATAAATAAATATGGAATGGATTAAAAAAGAAGATAAATATAGAGTTTGCATTAAATCATGGTGTAAAGATATAGAAGAAATTGCCATGAGTCAGGCAGAAGATTTGGCAATGCATCCTTGTGTATTTAAACATGTAGCTATTATGCCGGATTGTCATCCTGGATATGGAATGCCTATAGGAGGAGTTATTGCGTGTAAAAATGCTGTAATTCCAAATGCTGTTGGAGTTGATATTGGTTGTGGAATGGGAGCTGTAAAAACAAATATTCCGGTTTCTAAAGCATCAAACAAATCTCTTTTAAGAAAAATTACTATCCGAATAAAAGATTTAATTCCACACGGAGAAGGACAAGCTCATAAAAAAGCACAAATCTGGAGTGGCATGGAGCATGAGATTGAAGAATTTTCTCAAAGAGGCTGGTTTTCAGAGCATGTAAAGGTTCTTGCTAAAAAAAATCTGGGATCTCTTGGAGGAGGAAATCACTTTATTGAAATCCAGGCAGGAGATGATGATTTTGTTTGGCTTATGATTCATTCAGGCTCAAGACATCTTGGAAATAAAATTGCTCAATTTTATAATAAGACTGCTTTAAATTTCAATGAAAAATGGAAGTTAGAAACCCCTGGAAAAGAACTTGCTTTTTTACCAATTGATTCAACAGAAGGACAAGCTTATATAAAAGATATGAATTTTGCACTTTTATATGCAGAAGAAAACAGAAGAAGAATTATGAATAATTTCATAAAAGCTTTTTCATCTGTTTTTACAAAGGCTGATTTTGAAAAACCTGTCAATATTCACCATAATTATGCAGCTCTTGAAAATCATTTTGGAGAAAATCTTTGGATTCACAGAAAAGGTGCAACATCTGCTAAAAAAGGAGAAACAGGAATTATTCCAGGTTCAATGGGAACTCCTTCGTATATTGTTGAAGGTCTTGGGAATCCTGAATCTTTTAAATCATGTTCTCATGGAGCAGGTCGTGTTTTAGGAAGAAATCAGGCATCTGCAAGATTAACTATAAAAGAATGTGATTTGGCTATGGAGGGGATTGTTTATGATAGGTGGAATAAACAAAAAGGATGGAAAAGAAAAAAAGGGAAAGGTACTTTTGATTTTGGAGAAGCTCCTCAGGCATATAAAAATATTGATGATGTTATAAACGCTCAGCTTGACCTGATTAAACCTATTGTTAAACTGAGACCGCTTGGGGTTGTTAAGGGATAAGGAAAGTGGACAAAATTTTCTTTCCCAATTATATATCATAGATTCCAAGCCATCTTTGCCCAATCTAAAATCACAAAATAAAACCGGCTATAATGCCACCATCCATAAAGCTAATAAAAAAATTTGTAAACTCTTCAATACGATTCTTTGTAAACTAACAATAAAGTCACCTGTATTTTTTCAAAACTGCTAAAAAATGCAGGTGGACTGACAAGTTCAGACCTCGTATCTCAAACATCGAATTTGTACCTATAATAGTGTCAAATCAGTTAGTTGGGTATTTTTTGGACATTTACGAGTTTAAAACATTGCCTACATCCCTATGTATAGTACTTTGAAAAAGGCATTGTGCCAATATGTTGAATTGCATGCAAAAACAGCCGAACATATTGTCTAATTTATGCTCTTAAAAATGGCCAATTTTAAGAGGTCTGAAGTTAGTTTTTAATTTTTTTATCTTCTTCCATAATATGATTTTTTAGCCAGAACCATAAAAGAGACTGTAACTGACTTAATTCATTTTCGCTATTTATACCTTTTTCCGAAACTTTATTTAATTTAGTTATTAGTTCTAAATGCAATTTTTTATGCTTTTTTATATCACTATAATTAATTTCCTTCATATAAGCTTCTTCTTCTCTGAAATGATAATTTGTATATTTATATAACTCCATTAAAATACGGTTTCCTTTTTTATAAGAAACAGTAAAAGATTTATTTGCTAATTCAAAGATTTTTTTGTGTTGATCATCTATAGTTTTATTTTTAGTTTCGAATTCATCTTTCCATAAAAACATTTTTTCCATTTAATATTATCCTTAATTTTAATAAGTTATTTTGCACTTTTTTATACAAGGTGTCGTGATAAAAATGCCAGTTACCTGACACCTCCCACACTGACCCCGCACAAGATGCACCAAGCTTCGCTTGGCACTCTAACGGTTTGGATCACTTGCAATATAATGGTGCAAAATGTAGAGACGCACTATTTATCGTCAAGTGCATCCAAACCGTTCGGCTTTTCAGCCATTTACTTCTTTGCCAATTTAGGTTCAACAATACCCTCTATCATTGCCCATATTTTTGCAATATAGCTTGATAGCCCTATATGTCCTGAAGTATTGTTATCAAAAAAATATGGGGCACATAATCATTTTGTATTTTATTGATATTCCATCAATTTTTGAGTTTTCAGATCGAACAAACCTAACCTAAAGATCGTGGACAAAACAACTTTCTTAATTATTATTCCAAAAAATCTACATATTTCTGGTAATCTAAATTTTCATTTTTTATTTCTCAATATATAACAGGAATTTACCAAATTACAATTTTTATGCGAACATTTAAGTTATAATCGTTTATTTAACTACACCTTGTCAAAGCTCATTAATTATGAGATATAATCAGAACCTGTAAGTTGAGATGGATCAATGCACAAAGGTAGTAGTGATTTATAGTCGTTTTCAGTCATAGCTTCAGGAAGTTTTTTTAAATAGATAGCAAAGATACCAATAAGCGTCCCACTCAGCCGTGCTGAAACCGATCCTATAAGTAACTAAATTATTGGAAAAATTAATTTAGTTACTTAGAAGGCTCCAGTTTATTTGCTTTAGCTGATTCAAGAATACTATAGATAGCTGCACAGGCGGATGCAAAACACCAATTTATCCAATTTTTGCGTTGAAAAATTGATTTTGATCCTCGGAATACAACGGCGGATGCCTGTAGTTAAAATAATTTTTCGCCTTGAACAC
>DAOWNP010000061.1 GCA_030642545.1 Desulfobacteraceae bacterium
GATAATAGATTCCGGTATTATCTCAAATCATCCAATGTTAGAGCAAATGTTCAACCAAGAACAAGAGTTCGATAACAATAAAGAGAATCAGAGTCAAGTCTGTTCTTGATACTTGTTAAGCAAACTTTAAATAGTTTGTACCTGTGCAGGAGGTACATGATAGATGTAAGGATTTAATACCTGTGTAGAACAGGCATCCCTAACAGGAAAAAGTGAATTAAATATGCGTCCTGTTTATTTATGTAAAGAAGAACGAACATGTGCTCATATGTTTTTATTGTTATGTTATCATACAAAATACATATGCACCTGCGTAACGCATGGAAAGAACAAGACATTACAGTAGAAGAAGGATTGGAACAATTATCTGCGTTAACAGCAATAAATATAAAAGTTAAAAATCAAATACTCTCAAAAATACCAAAACCTAATTTAAGATGCAAAAAATTATTAGATCTTTTGGAAGTTCGATTTCCAACATATTTACCATATGTAGAGTTTGATAAAGTCACAAAAATAAATCCTCCAATACGTAAAAAAGTATAATATATACAAATAGTTGTGTTTATAGATATTAGCTTTTTTTCTGTGAACATCCGATGCATTTTGATATTTTTGGTTTTGCCCCTTTTTTTTCAAATATTTTTTATTGTGTTTGACATTTCAATAAGATTATCTGCTGTTTTTACAACTTCTCTGGAATTGTCTTCTGTTTCATGCAATAACTGATATACATCATCTACTTCTGATGCTGCCTGCTCAACCCCTGTATGCTGCTGTTGTATTGAAGTATTGATACTGTCCATAAACCCAAGTACTTTTGTAGTATATTTATTTATATTTTCAAGGGAGATTTCAACCTCATCTGCATTAGCTATTCCTGTTTCAACAGCCTTAATTCCGTCTTCTGTAGATATTATAGTTTTGTTTGAATCATTTTGTATGGCGTTTATTATGGTTTTGACCTCTTTTGCAGAATCTACGCTTTTTTCAGCAAGTTTTATTATTCTATCAGCTACAGCCATAAATCTTTTTCCTTTTTCTCCTGCTCCAAAAGCTTCTATGGTAGCATTGTATGAAAGTACAGTAACCTGCTGGGATAATTCGTTTATGACATCAAGAACGACTCCTATCTCCTGGGTTTTTTCACTTAATGCAAGCATGTCTGTTGCAATTTTTTTCACTTTTGTATGTATGTTTTCTATACCATCTTTTGCTTTTGATAGTGAGTTTTTGCCTTGTCCCACAGCATTTTTAGTATCATTAGACAAGATGGTTGTGTTACCTGATAATTCTTCAAGCTGGCTTGAAGTTGCTACAAGTTCCTGCATAATTGAATTTATTTCTGTTACAGCTGTTGATTGGGTTGATACAGCTAAAAGTTGTTTTTTTGAATTTGAGTGAAGCTCTTTTGCTGAATAGACAATATCATCTGTAGCTGAAATTAGTGAGCAAGATATTTTTTTTTGGAAAAATCGGCCTATAAAAATATTGGTAATTATTGTAAAACAGATAAAAACAAGCATGATTATATCGGTTGTTTTTTTCATCCACATGGAAAACTTTTTAATTATTTGTGCAAAATCAGTTGATGTAGCCAATATTTCATCAGCTATATTATCCATTTCTGATTTGATTTTCTCCTGTGTTTTTTCATTATCTGAGTTATGAAATTTTTCAGATAGAGAAAGATATTCCTGCTCAAGTTTATTGGCTTTAGCTGCTTTAATAAGAAGATTTTTTAAAAAGGTCTGTTCTTTAAATTTTAGGGTTAAACTTGTCAATATTTCAGCTGTATCATAATCTAATGAATCAGTAAATGCCAAATTAAGATTTGTTGCAATTTGTTTTAAAGATGAAGTATCAATTCTTTTTGGTATGTATGCAAAGCTGTCTGACATCAATAGTACCTTATTTATTACAGAAATGAATTTTTCATAATCTTTAAGCTGTTTTTTATATGCATAAATATTAAAAGAAGTAACAACTGAATGAACACCAATAGCATGTTCCCTCTCTCCTCTTGAAAGAAAATTTGTTTGATGAATAAAGGACAATGTATATGAAAATATTGTATAGAGTATAATATTGGATAAAATGCCCAGACCAATTATAAGTGTTGTCTTTTTAGAAATAGTATCGAATTTTATAGTTTTCATATAAATCCTCCTGGTTCTGTTTTTATCAATTACTCCATCTATTCATTGTTTGTATTAATAGTGCTTTATTGATAGGTTTTGAGATAAAATCATTCATACCTTTTTCAAAACATATTTGCCTGTCTTGTGCCAGGACATTTGCGGTCATCGCAATAATTGGTATGGGATCTATATTTTTATTATGTTTTAAATTTTTTTCATATTTTCTTATTCTACCGGTTGCTTCAATTCCTCCCATTTTAGGCATCATCATGTCCATAAATATTAAATCAAATGACGATTTGGGAATTTTACATTTAAGATTATCGGTTTTTATTGATTCAATATATATATCTACAGCTTCAATTCCATTTTCAGCAATTTTTATTGAGCAGCCCAGTTTCTCCAAAATTGTTTTACACAGCAATTGATTGGTTTTGTTATCTTCAGCCAAAAGAATGTTGAGTTTTTTAGAGAATAGTGTTTCATGTAAAACAATGGATTTGTCTTTTTCAGGTAATTTTTTTTGATTATGTATTTTAAACCAGCTTGTAATATGAAATGTACTTCCTTTACCGTAAATACTTTCAACCCAGCATTTCCCCCCCATATACTCAGCAAGTTTTCGGGTAATGCTAAGTCCTAAGCCTGTGCCCCCATACTCTCTTGTAGTTGAAGTGTCTGCCTGGGAGAAATTGTCAAAAATAGATTTGAGCTTGTCTTTTTTTATTCCTATACCAGTGTCTTTTATAAAAAAGTGAAGAAATATTTTATTATTCTGTCTCTTTTCAATTTTAAGTGAGATTATTATTTCGCCTTTTTGGGTAAATTTAACAGCATTACCAATTAAATTAAAAAGAATCTGTTTTACTCTATGGGAATCTCCAATTAAAAATTCAGGAAGATTTGGAGGTATGTCTGTTTTTAATATAATTTTTTGATTATCTTCAAGTTTCAAAAGCATTATATTGCTAATATCTTCTATCAGGTTTTTAAAGTTAAAGGGTTTGTTTTCAAAAATTATCTGATCAGAATCTAACTTAGACAGATCCAGAATGTCATTTATTATTACAAGTAGAGATTCTCCGCTTCTTTTTATAGTGTTTACATACTCTTTTTGTTTGAGGTTTAAATCTGTTTCTAATAAAAGGTTTGTAAATCCGATTACACCGTTCATGGGAGTTCTTATTTCATGGGACATGTTGGCTAAAAAAATGGATTTGTCCGATGCTGTTTTTCTTGCTTTATCTCTTGCTGTAATAAGTTTTTTCTGGAGAGAGCGATTTTTCAGTATAAGTGCTATGCGTGCATTTAATTCTTCTATTTCAAATGGTTTTGTAATATAATCATCTGCTCCTGATTTTAAACCTGCTACTTTGTTTTTTGTATCAGTTACATGTGTTAAGATAATTACAGGGATATGTTTTAAGTGATCGGTAGATTTTATTATTCTGCAAACTTCAAGACCACTTATTCCCGGCATGAGAATATCTAACAAAACAACATCCGGATTTTTATTTTCAAGAATATTTAAGCCTTCAAGACCATCTTTTGCTAAAATTACATCATAGCCGTTGTTTTCAAGTATATCTTTTATCTGCATTCTGACAGTTAAGCTGTCATCTATAACAAGCAGTGTCGTTTTTGATAATTCTGTATTCATAATATTTTTTTTATATCAGTCTTTTTACTGTATCAAGAAAATGGTTCTGATTAAAATCACTCTTAACAAAATATGCCTGAGTTCCTGCTTTTAAGCCTTTTCTTTTATGTTCATCTTTTGCAAGAGATGACATAATTATAATAGGAGTCTCTTCATATCTGCTATCTTTTCTTATTGCTTCTGCAGTTTGGAAACCGGTCATTTCAGGCATTTCAATATCTAATATAAAAAGATTAAATTTATTTTTATTATTTAACATATCTACTGCTTCTTTGCCTGACTTCACGGAGATAATATCGTAACCATGTGAATTTAATATATTTTTTATTAAAATTCTGCTGGTAATAGAGTCGTCTGCCGATAAAATTTTTTTTTTTGAAATATTTTCAGGTATGTTTATGTATTTATATTTATTTTTATTTATAATTTTAAACAATTCATCAATGTTTAAAATAAGAGAAGGGGTTCCATCACCTAATATGGCTCCTCCTGAAAACAGTTTCATTTTTTTAAGTCTTGTTCCAAGATCTTTGTTTAATGTTTTTTTGATTCCTAAAAACTTATCTACACAAAGAGCAGCATAATTGTTTTCAAATTGTATTAATAAATATGGAATAGTTTGCATGGTGTGTGGGATTTCTGTGTATTTCAATAACTTATCTAACCAGATCAGGGGAACGGGAATATTTTCTAATATAATATTTTCTTTGTTTCTGGTAAATTTTATATCGGCTTTTTTCAGATAGCCTGTTTTTTTTATATAGGTTATGGGAATTAAATAGATTTGACCGGCAGACTTTACACAAAAATTGTTTGTTATGTTTAAAGACAAAGGTATTTTAATTTTAAAACAGGTAAAAACTCCTTTTTTTGTTGAAACATCTATTTCCCCATGTAATTTTTTTATCTCTTCATTAACAATATCTAATCCAACACCTCGTCCGGCATATTGTGTAACAGCCTTATCTGTAGTTGAAAAGCCAGGAGCAAAAATAAGCCGCAAGATATCTCTATCAGTTAGTTTGTGGATGTTATTTTGATCAATTAAGCCTTTTTCTATTGCAGTCTGTTTTATCTTATCTACATCTATTCCATAACCATCATCTTTAAAATCAATTAAAATAACATCGTTATCAATCATGTATTTTATTTTAATTTTAGCCTTTTCCGGTTTTTTTGTATTTTTTCTTTTGTTATCTTCTTCAATTCCGTGGATCATTGCATTTCTTAAAAGCTGGTTAACAGGTTCTTTGATTGCATCTATCAGGTTTTTGTCAATCTCTATCTCATCTCCTTTTATGATTAGATCTGTTTTTTTGTGTAGTTTTTGAGCAAGTTCGTCTATAATTCTTATAAAATAATGGGAAATAGAAGAAATTTTAACTGCTCTTGTTTTATAAACTGTATGGTAAATATTTTCAGATAACATGTGCAGTTCATGGGAAGCAGTATCAAAGCTGGCTATATTTTGCATGATATTTGTTAAAATTTTTTTGTCTTTATCTTCTATTTTATTTTGGTTTGTAAATTGATTAATATATTTTGTGAATTTGTTAAACTCTGATTTAATTAATTTAAATTTATCAAAATTGATTAATAATTCATTAGAAAGATTAAGAAGTTTGTCTATATTTGATAAGTCAACTCTAATAGAATCAGTGATTTTGGTATCGTTGATTTGTTTTTCTAATATGTTTTTTTTGTTATCAATATTAAAATTAATATCAATATCAATTTGTTTTCTAACTTTTTTATTTTCGATATTTTGATCTAATTTTTTTATAATATTTTCAATATTGATATTTTCATATTTTTTATTGTTTTTTACTGATATTATAATTTTTTTTATCAGCTCTAAAGCTTCAAATATCAAATCTATCTGTTTTTGATCTATATTTATATTCAGATCTCTTATTTTTGAAAAAATATTTTCTATGGAGTGGGCTATTTTGCTTACAGGTATAAGTTTTACTACTTGAGCGGCTCCTTTTAGTGTGTGGGCATATCTGAACAAGCTGTTTGAAATCTGATTGTTATCTTCTGCCTTATTAAGTTCTACAAGATTTTTTGAAATATTTTCAAGAATCTCATCAACTTCAATAAAAAAATATTTATAAATATCATCCATAAGCTTGATTTATTTTAATATGTACGAATGTATAACAGATTATAAAAAGTTGGTATTAATTATGGTTATAAGCTTTTTATTAATGTATGTGTTTCCTGCAATTAGATTTTTTTTGGAATTATTGGGAATTATTTTATTATCTTTTATCTCTATTATATTTTCTATTTCATCGCATAAAATAGCTAAGGGAGATTTTTGATGTTTAAAAATTATAATATAATAGTTTTTATTAGTGTGTTGTTTAATATTGAAAATATTGTAAAGATTTAAAACAGTTAGTATTGTATTTTGATGATTGATTATACCGGATATTGAGTCTTCAAAAGGAACTTTTACTATTTTTTTTTTAAATAAAACTTCTATTAACCTGCTTATTTCTATAGCAAAAAATTCACTGATCAAGGTAAAAACTATATATTTTTTTTCATCTTTATCTTTTGTTTGTATTGGTTCGGAAATAGTTTTTATATGAGATGCTTTAAGATCATAAAGCATTTTACTAAATCTGCTTTTATTGTATTTAGCAGTTAAAGAGTTGTTCATAACAATCTCCGTTTTTTAAAATACTACTTTTTTTTCTATTAATTAAACCTGTTGTATACAAATATTTTTTATATTTTTTTATCTTTATTTCTGTTTGGATCTTTGTTTGGTAAATTAACTTTATAAATAAATGTATTATCAGTTTTTATTGGCGTAAATAAGTTTTTGCCTGATATGTGAGGATTTTCACTATGCCCTAAAATAAGAAACCCTTCAGGCGCAAGAAGATTGTGAAAATTATTCAGGATGTTTTTAATTATTATCTTTTCAAAATATATTATTACGTTTCTGCAGAAAATAACATCAATTTTTTTTAAAAACTTAGGATAGTTTGTGTTTTGATCAGGTTTAATATTAAAAATTTTAAATTCTATATTGCTTTTAAACAGATTATTAATAGTATATTTTTCATTGGTTTTAGAAAAATAATTTTCTATTATACTGTTATCTAAGCTCCTGAATGAGTATTTTGTAAATATTCCTGATTTTGCTTTTTCTATATTAGGAGCATTTATATCTGTTCCTATTATTTTAATTTCATCAAACCTGTTAAGCAGGTTTGCTTTGTGCAGAGCTATTGCTATAGAATATGTCTCTTCTCCAGAAGAACAGCCAGCGGACCATATTTTAAGTTTTTTTTCTTTTTTTCTTTTTAAAATAGAAGGGATAATATAATTTGTAAGTGCATTAAACTGATTGTAATTTCTAAAAAAATATGTTTCAGAAATTGTAATATTGTTTATAAATATTTTTAATTCGTCTATTCCTTTAACATCTATAATATGATTTATATATTCAGTTGCAGAAACCATATTAGTTTTTATAACTCTTTTGAATATAATAGACATAATTCGTTTTTTTTCTCTATCCGATAAGGATATACCACAATAATTTTTTACAAATTGAGTAAGTTTTAGAAAGTAACTATCTTGTTTATTATTCATTGTTTATTTTATTCAGGTTCTTTATTGTTTTGTAAAATTTTAATTTATGATAGATAAAATCAGTGTTTAATATGGGGATCTGTTTTTTTGATTTTAAATATATGGATTTTATAATGGTATTGTCATATTTTAAATCTAAATTTTTAGAACTTTGAATTTTTCTTTCATTAATTTTCTCAAAACCGGTAACACCCTCAATTAAAAGACAAACAGGATGTTTTCTTTTTTTTAAAGCTATAAACAGTGTAGGAAAGTTTTTACTTTTTTCTCCTGTTATAAGAATGTCAGAATTAATCAAAGGTACAGATTCCCCATGAAGATTAATTAATCCTGCATAAATATCATTCGCTCCGTATAAAGGTGAGATTTCAGGAATAAAATTCACTTCAGTAATTTCAGAAGTGTTTACGGCAAAGTTTTTATTAGTTAATAAAAACTTTAAAAATAGAATCGAATTATTATTTTCCATATTTTAAAAATAGATATTAGTAATTTTAAAGTCTAAAAATAAATATAGCATAATTTTTATTTATGTTAAAGATTTATTGTGTTTTATTAAAATATGGTTTATTTTTTATATTAATTACCTATTCTCTTGAATAAAAATTATATTTTGATTTTACTTAAATGGTGAAAATGAAAAGCAAATCTGTTTTATTACTTTTTTTACAAACCATTATTATTATTTCTTTTTTTTCTTCAATTTCATATTCTAAAGAAAACACCTCTTTATATATTATTCCCATATCTGGAAAAGTAGATATAGGTATGGCAGCTTTTGTAAAAAGAGCTGCAGCTATTTATAACAAAGACAAAAATTCTATATTTGTTTTTAAAATAGATACATTTGGTGGAAGAGTTGATTCAGCTTTAAAAATAGTTGACTATATTTTATCTATACCAAAGACTAAAACAATTGCTTTTGTAGAAAAAAAAGCCATTTCAGCAGGAGCTTTAATAACACTATCCTGTGGCAGGCTGGTCATGAAAAATAATACAACAATAGGCGATTGTGCACCTATTATGTTTTTAAAAGAGGGCCCTAAAATGATGGGAGAGAAGTTTCAATCCCCTTTGCGTGCAAAATTCAGAACTTTGGCTAAAAGAAATGGCTATCCTGAAAAGTTGGCAGAAGCCATGGTTACAGCAGGAAAAGCTGTATATTGTGTGAAATGGGCAGATAAAACAAGATATATGGATGAACTTGAAATAAAGGAGCTTGACAAAGAAGAGGCAAAGGCTGTTTTATCTAAGAAAACTATTGTAGCTAAAGGTGAGCTTTTAACTATGGGAGATCATGAAGCATATGATTTGGGCTTTTCTCGGATGAGTGTTGCAAATTTTGATGAAATGATTGAAAAGCTTGATTTAACAAAATACGATAAGGTTTTTGTAAATGTATCCTGGTCTGAATCCCTTGTGGGATATATCAGTATGATTACACCATTTTTGTTAATGATTGGTATTGGTGCTATTTATACAGAGATAAAAGCTCCGGGATTTGGATTGTTTGGGATTATCGGTATAATCTGTCTTTTTCTGGTGTTTTTTAATCAATATTTTGCAGGACTTGCTGGTCATACAGAGTTTCTGATTATATTGATTGGTATGGGTTGTTTGCTGCTTGAGGTTTTTGTTTTTCCGGGATTTGGTATAGCAGGAATTACTGGAATTTGTTTTATCTGTGCTGGTCTTATTCTCTCTTTTCAGGATTTTGTTATACCTGATCCTAAAATTCCATGGCAGAAGGCAATTTTTTTGACAAACATTATAATGGTGCTTGTCTCTTTTGTTTCTGCATTTTTTATATCCCTGTTTTTTATAGGTTGCATTTTGCCTAAGTTTTCAAAAATTATAAAAGGTCCTTATCTTAATACTGATTTAAAAGGTTTTCATCCAGCACTGCCTTTGACAGATAAAATTAATATAAATGATGCAGGCTTTTCTTATACTCTTTTAAGACCTTCAGGTAAAGCTTTTATAAATGATGAAATATTTGATGTTATAACAACCTTTGGGCAGTTTATAGAAAAAGGAGTTAAAGTTAAAGTTATAGATATTAGAGGAAATATTATTGTTGTCGACAGAAAATAAAAAAACGAGGAGAGATAGATGTGCTTGAAAGCTTAACTATACCAGTTGTGTTGCAGATTGCAGGTATTATCATTGTTATTGCAGAGATTTTTATTCCTTCAGGAGGTCTGTTAGCTGTTATTGCTTTGTCTCTTTTTGGTTATTCTCTTTATATTGTTTTTGTAAAGATCTCTTTTTTTGCAGGAATGTGTTTTTCTATAGCTGATATAATTATTGTACCGGTGGTAATTATTTATGGGCTAAAAGCTCTCTCTAACTCTTCTTTGGCATTAAAAAAAACACTTTCCAGTAAAGATGGTGTCTGTTCACAATCTCCTGAATTGGAACAATATATAAAAAAAAAAGGAGTTGCCTTAACAGATTTAAGACCAGCTGGAGTAGTTAGTATAGATGGCAGGCGTGTTGATGTGGTAAGCTTTGGAGAATACATAGAAAAAGATACTATGATTTATGTTTATAATGTAACAGGAAATCAGGTAATAGTAAGACCTGATCTTCAAAAAAGTGAAAATGTTTAAACAATTATATTTATTTTTAACTTTTATAAATAGTGCCGA
>DAOWNP010000113.1 GCA_030642545.1 Desulfobacteraceae bacterium
ACCATTTTCAATTGCCTGATCAATGAAATCATGCCCATCAGATAAAAAACCTGAAACAGCTACAAAAAGACCTCCTGGAATAACCTTATCTGCTCTTTGCCACACAGATGTTATTTCAGGGTTTGACATATAATCAAAAACTCTCCTGTTTTCACAACCTGCATCTGTTTGAACATAATTAGTTATTAAATCAAATAATTTCAACCAGAGCTCCTCTTGCCTGCATCTACTGTAAATCTATTGACTTTGATATCTGGAAGTATATTTAAATAATTAAGAGTTTTAAACACAATTTCTTTAAAAACAGGAGCTGCTACTATACCTCCATAATGCTGCTTTCTCGGCTCATCAACAACCACCACCACTGTTATTTCAGGGTCTTCTGCAGGAGCAAAACCTATAAAAGATGCTATGTACCTGTTTTTTGCATATTTCCCATCTTTATCTATTTTTTGAGCAGTACCAGTTTTTCCACAAACAAGATATCCGTTTATAGCAGCATTTACACCGGTTCCTCCCTCTTTTGTTACAGCATGCATAATTTTTGTAAGCTTTACAGATGCTTTTTCAGAAATCACTCTCCTTATAAACTCAGGTTCTGTTTTTTTAATAATATTACCATTTTCATCTGTTACAGCTTTTAAAATGTAAGGTTTATAAAGCAAACCTTTATTTGCTATAGCTGACAAGGCTGCTGCCAGTTGCATTGCAGACACTGAAACCCCCTGCCCAAAAGAGATGGCACTTGCATCTATATTTGTCCATTTGTCACTATTTGCAAGCGTGCCTTTAGTTTCTCCAGGATAATCAATCCCTGTTTTCCTGCCAAAACCAAAATTCCTTAAAGTAATCTCATAATTTTTTTTACCTATCTCTTCAATTACCTTTGTTGAACCAATATTACTGGAGAATTTTATGATTTTAAGTAACGTAAGCCATCCATGTGAATGAGTGTCATGTATACGATTTCGACCAATATTATACGACCCATTTTCACAGAAAAAAATTGTATTTATATCACATTTTTGAGATTTTAAAGCTGCTGCTGCAAGAAAAGTTTTCAGCGTCGAACCCGGTTCAAACTGATCTGAAACAGCCCTGTTCCTCCAAATGCTGGAGTTAAATTCTCTATGATTATTTGGATCAAAAAAGGGATATTGTGCAATTGCAAATACAGCTCCTGTTTTAGGCGACATTACAACAACAAATGCTCTTTTTGCTTCAAACTCCTTTGCCGCCTTTTCAATAGCAGTCTCTGCGATATACTGCACAGACTTATCTATGGTAAGAACTATATTTAACCCTTTTAAATCATCACTGTTTTTTCTATTTAAATCCTTTTTCTCTGAAAGAAAAATAGTTGAAGTTTTCTCTTTTTCCTTAAGAATTTTATCATATAAATATTCAATTCCCTCAAGTCCATTCCCATCTATACCTGTAAAACCTATAACCTGTCCGGCAAGCTCTTTACTCGGAAAAAATCTTCTATGTTCAGGTAAAAACAGTATTCCTTTTTCAATATTTAATCTTTTAAGATTTTCAACCTGAGATTGCGTTGCATGACGTATGAGCCAAACAAAATTTTTTTTTGATGCAAATTTTTTTTCAACATTTTTTCTGTTTAATCCTAATATTTTTGCAACCTTTACGGCTGTTCTCTTAGAATTAATTATCAGTTTTGGTCTTACAGCAATTGAAGTTGAATCTATAGTTACAGCAAGTTCCTTGTAATTTGCATCATAAATAGTTCCTCTTTTTCCGCTTCCTGCAATAAACTTTTTATGACCTTTTTCTGCTTTTTTACTAAGCCAGTCCCCTTCAAAAATCTGGATTTTTACAGCCGCCACACCTATTGCTAAATACATGACACTAAAAATAATACCAATAAATACTATTCTAACTTTCATAGATTTTTGATCATTAGTTTTCATTTTAATATATAAATTTGCTTTGGGTTTGGAGTAATAAGACCTATTTCTTTTGACAGCCGCATAATCCTTTTTGGAGAACTCAGCTGAGCTAACCTGATTTTTAATTTTTCCTGCAATCTAATACTGTTTTTATATTCTCGTTCAATTTTAAAAATAGCATATTTTATTTGTGTACATTGAACCCTGCTCCATACACATACAATAAGCTCTGCAAACAGCAACACTCCTACAAAAGACCATGTTATTATGCTAATTAAATTTTTTGATGTTTTGTCATTTTTTTTTTGAAGCATAAGTTTTATTATTTTTTTAAAATAATTATCTGATTTAAATAAAATAAAATTTAACTATTCATTATTTAAAATTGATACAAAAAGACACTGTAAAAAACCTAAACTTTTTCCGCTACTCTTAAAATTGCACTTCGTGCCATAGGATTCGCCTCTATTTCACTTTTTTGAGGTCTTATTGCTTTTTTGGATAAAACACAGTAAATTTTCTTTTTATTGCAGACGCATTTTGGAAAGTCAGGAGGACATACGCACTCTTTTGCAAACTCTTTAAAATTATGCTTTACAATACGGTCTTCTAAAGAATGGAAACTAATCACACATATTCTTCCTTTAGAGTTTAACAGTTCTGCCGCATTTTTCATAAATTTATCAAGCATTTCTAACTCTTTATTTACAAATATCCTTAAGGCCATAAAAATTTTTGTAGCCGGATGGATTTTCTGTTTATATATTACCTTTGCTGGAACAGATTCATAAACTATTTCAACAAGCTGTTTTGTTGTAAGCACCGGTTTTTTTTGTCTATATTTTACTATATTATTTGCTATTTGTACTGCAAACCTCTCTTCTCCAAATTGTCTGAAAATTCTTACAAGATTTTTTTTGTCTTCATTATTAACAACATCTTTTGCAGTTATTTTGGTATTGATATTAAATCTCATATCAAGCGGTTCATCTGCATTAAAACTAAAACCTCTTTTACTGTTTTTAAGCTGATTAAGCGACAACCCTAAATCAAGAAGAATCCCATCGACTGAGGACAAATGCAGCTTACTCAAAATATTAGAAAGATTGACAAAATTATCATGAACAAGATGGATATCAGATTTATAACAATCTAATATTTTGTGTGCATTATTAATAGCATCTAAATCCTGATCTATTCCAATAAAAGTTCCACCCGGGGAAATTCGTTCTAAAATACGTTTTGAATGTCCAGCCCCTCCCAAAGTACAATCAACATAAACTTTACCAGGTACAGGATTTAAATAATCTACAGCTTGATCAGGAAAAACTGTAATATGCTTATAAAGCATCCTTTAAAGCCCTATTTTGGCAATTTCATTCTGAACATTTTCATCTTCTAATTCTTTATCCATAAGACTATATTCTTTATCCCATCCTGCCTTTGACCAAATCTCAAAATGATTTAAAACCCCTGTGATTACAACATCTTTTTCCAACATGGCATACACTCTTAAAGCATGAGGAATCAAAACCCTGCCCTGTTTATCACAAAGACATTCGCAGGCACTTCCGATAAAAAGTCTTTTAAATCTGCGCATACTGTTAGAGCTTTGTGCCTGAGATAAAATTTTCTCCTCAATTTTATTCCACCCTTCAAAAGTATAAGCATACAAACACGCATCCATTCCTGTAATTACCACACCATTTCCACCGCCTTCAGATATGGTACCACGAAACCTTGATGGAACAACAACTCTGCCTTTTTTATCAACAGTATGATATGAAATACTCTTGAACATAGGCTCTCCAAACACAATTTTTTAAAATGGCACTTTAACCCACTATTTCATTTAAAAATACAGTATCTTGAAAAATAGTCAACAAAAAAAATATTAATATTATAAAATTTTTTAATAATTTACAGATGTTAAAAGAAAACTACAGAATATTAAAGATGGTGGTATGAAGTGACATATAATTAACACATCTGTAATATAAAGTTTTATATTTGACAAATTTTTTTAAAAAAATTAAAAAATATATTACTCATTCTAATCTTTAATTTAATATAAATTTTTTAAAAAAGATAAATTTCAAAAAAATCGGCAGAGATCGAATAACTATGAAAATAAAACAGTTTAAATATTCTTCAGACAATTTCAGCTATCTTGTACATAATGAAAAATCAGCTCTTGGTATAGACTGCGGAGCAGTTGATGATATATTATCATATCTCACAACATCAGGGCTTGATCTAATTTTGCTTACCAACACTCATGATCATCCTGATCATACAATTGGCAACTCTAAAATTTTAAAAAAAACCAGTGCCCAATTTTTATCTTTTGATGAACTTATGGCACAAAGTGCCATAAATATAGATAATGAAGAGATAAAGGTATTTCATACACCAGGACATACAAATGACTCTGTAATATTTCATGCGGGTAATACTCTTATCACAGGAGATACTCTTTTTAACGGTACCATTGGGAACTGCTTTTCAGGTGATTTAAAAGCATTTTTCAACTCTATTTCATTTATACTTACCTTTTCTCCTGATACCATTATATATGCCGGCCATGATTATGTTGATTACTCGATTAAATTTGCAAAAATCATTGATACAGATAATAAGCATTTTGATTCATATCTTAAAAAATATAATCCGGCACATGTATTTTCTACTCTAAAAGACGAATTAAAAGTAAATCCCTATCTTAGATTCAACGATAAAAAGATGACAGAGATATTAAAAACTAAAGGGCTTTTAATTGATACAGAGTATAAAAGATGGGAATCTATTATGTCACTGGGATGATTTCAGCAGGCCAAGCATGTAAAAAAATAATTCCTCCAGATTTTGAGCGTTTGAAAAGTTGAAAAAGCAGCAAACTATTTTAATGTTTTTTTTGACAAACCGAATGAAAGCTTTTTTGAAGAGATATTTTACGAATTTTTATTGACCTTTTTAGGAAGCCTGTTATCGTTATATTTATAAATCTCAATAATCTAAAATCAAAATATCTGCATTTTATTCTGTTTTTATCAAATAAAAAAGTATAAAATTTTTCATAAGAGCATATGAAAAAAGGGGTAAATAATGATTAGTTTTATCAAGGAAGTTAGTATCTTACTCTTTAAATTAGAAAATGAGATCAAAAAAAAAACAGAAGAATACAAGGAGAAACGAGAAGAGAGATTCAGGCTTTTTTCTGATAAAGTAGAAAAAAAGCGTAGTTACAAATGAATACCAGAAAAAGATTTTTAAAAGTTGCCTGGATATTTACTAAAATTCTATTTGATTTTCGAAAAGAAGGAAAACTAATCAAAAAAAAGGGTTTTCAGTATGCTAATAATAAAATGCAAAAAAGGCACAGAAAAAGAGCAGAAGAGTTATTTAATCTTGCCACATCATTAGGCGGTATATTAATAAAGTTGTGCCAGCTGATAAGTACAAGAAGAGACTGTTTTCCTGCACCATATATTGAAATTCTGTCACACTTGCAAGATGAAGTCCCCCCCACGGATTTTTCAGAAATTGAAAAAATAATAAAAAAAGAGTACAAAAATTATAACACCATTTTTAAGAAAATAGACAAAGACCCAATAGCTTCCGCATCTATAGCCCAGGTTCACATGGCTGTGCTAAATGATGATACAGTAGCAATTTTAAAAATTTTAAAGCCAGGAGTTGAAGAACTGATTGATATAGATTTTGCTATTTTATATCTTGTTTTAAAACTCTCTTCTCATATTCAATTTATCAGAGACAGGATAGATTTCGAAAGTGTTATTGATGAATTTGTGGTAATTACAGGTGACGAATTAAATTACAGAAGAGAAGTATATCTTGCAAAAAAATTCAAAAAAGCATTTAAAAAGTTCAAATATGTTACAATTCCTGAAATATTTGATGAATATTGTACAGATAGAATAATTGTAATGCAATATATAGATGGAGATCGAATTACAGATATTGATAAATGGAGAAAAAAAGGCAATGATCCGATTATACTCTCAAAAAGATTGATAGAAATTTACATGGAACAATTTTTGTTTACCAGACTTATTCATTATGATCCTCATCCTGGGAACCTTCTCGTACTTGAGAACAATCATATTGCACTGATTGATTTTGGTATGGCAGGAGATATATCCGAAGAAATGAGCAACAACATTAAGAGTGTATTAATTGCCACAATAAATCATGACTATGAAAAAATATTAATCACTCTTGATAAAATGGGCTTTTTTATACAAGGTACAGATATCTATTCTATTTTACCAATAGTTGAATTTCTCCTTGAAAAGGTACTCCCATCAATTACTCTTGAAAGAGAATCCTTCTATAATATTAATTTATCACCAATTTTAGATGAACTAATTGAGTTTATATATATAAATCCGGTTAAATTCCCTACAAACTGGGCTTACATTGGAAAAACAACAGGAACACTGGTAGGTATTATATCTTCATTATATCCTGATATAGATTTCATGGCTGAAATAAAGCCGTATTTTAAAAAATTACTCAAAGAAAATGCTATTGGTAATGTAAATACAATATTCAGGATTGTTAAAAATAATATGAAAGATACTTTTATTTTACCTGGAAAAATAAATAGCCTCATCCAGAAAATTGAGAGAGAAAATGCCAATTTACGATTCGGTCAGGACACGCTTAATCAAAAAATAGATAGTTTGCAAACCACTATTGTACGAGGCATAAGTATCTCTTTATGCTTACTATCTTCCTTTTTTGTATATATTCTGTTTATTTTAAAACAAAATAGTGGAGTTAAAATATTTATAATCACAGGAGTAATATCTTTTTTAGTGTCTTTATTATATCGAAAAGAAGCAAAAAAAACTATTTTAAAAAAGGCTATTAAAAAGCAACCGATTTTTTATGACTAAAAAAACTGGCTGCTTTTATTCAGGCTATTACAGAACTAAATATAAACTTATGCTGCATCACAACTGCACTCTTATAGAATATAAAGTTTTTATATAGCAAGTGTCAAGAACAGACTTGACCCCTAATAATCTCCGAACTGAGGAGCAAAGCATCTGAAGTCATGAAAAAGATTAAGAAACACCGCGTGATTTTGACCAAAAGAAACAAACCTCTTGGCGTGATTATCGACTATAAGGAATATGAGCATATGCAAGAGATGCTGGAAGAAGCAGAGGATTTTGTTCTGGGAGCAATTGCCGGGGAGCGCCTGAAAAGAAAAGGCAGAAAGGCCATTACTCTGGATGAGGCTGAGAAAGAAGTGGGACTTAGGATTCGCCCAAAAATAAGTTCGCAATTTTAAGTGTTGAGGCGCCTGCCTGGTAAGGCACGAAAACGTAGTAATATCAAGATATTTCTGCGCTTTCGTAACGCAGTCAGGCAGGATGGATCGACGCTTAAAATGTAAAGTTATTTTTGGGCGAGTCCTTAGATAATGTACACCGTTTTAATTGATGAGCTTGTATTTGAAGAAGAGTTCAAGAAAATAGACAAATCTAATCAGCAAAAGATCATCAAAACAATCAGAAAAAAACTAACAAGAGACCCCAAAGGTTTTAGCACACCTCTTAAAAGGGATCTCAAAGGATTGTGGAAGTTAAGAGTTGGACAATATAGGGTTGTTTATCAAATAAAGAAAAAAGAAATTCTGGTTTATGTTGTTAAAGTTGGATTCAG
>DAOWNP010000278.1 GCA_030642545.1 Desulfobacteraceae bacterium
ATTTCTGCGTTAAAAAATCAATTTAATCCTCGGAATACAACGAGGTATGCCTGTGGTTAAATTGATTTTTCGCCTTGAATACAGAAGAAATTTTCATTCCGCAGGCAACCTGTCGACCATCAAAATATTCCTAAATTTAGAATTAATCTCAGATTATTTCATTTTGACAATCAAATTAATACATTGTAAGAAACTAATAAATAATGATTTACTGGTTTTAAAGTTTGCAAATCATATATTATAGATAGATTTTTAGATAAGATTAAGGAAAAAACTCATAAAGAGAATGTACTAACATTAAAAATAAAATTTATTTACAAGTTTTATACGGATTTTACCATGGAAAATTATAGCTCTATAAAAAATGAAATTATGAAAATTTGTCAAAAACTTCTATTAATAATTAACAATAATTATTCAATAAAAGAATTGGCATGCGAATCATTTAATAACTGGAAAAATACTTGTGATCAAATTCACCTCCAATTATCAGAAGAAATTTTAAGAGTTGCTGTAGTAGGTACCATAAAATCGGGGAAAAGTACTCTTGTTAATTCTTTATTTAAAGGTGATTACCTAAAACGTGGTGCAGGAGTCGTAACATCTATTGTAACAAGAATAAGAAGAGGAGACACTCTTTCTGCAACACTATATTTTAATTCGTGGGATAAAATAAATGACGATATTTCAAATTCATTGCTTGCCTTTTCCTCATTAAATTTTAATGAAAATGGAAAAAAATTTGATATAAGACGAACTACTGATAGAGAAAAACTTACAAATGCTTTGGGAATGCTTGAAGGAGAACAATTAATAACAAGTGATTCAAGAAATTCAAACAGTCTGCTTTTAAGTTATTATCTTAAAGGTTATGATGATGTAAAAGATATAATTACATCTGATATCACCACAAAAAAATATATGGGGGACGATTTTCATAATCACACTAAATTTGCCGGCAATGAGGTTCTTGCAGTATATCTTAAGGATATATTACTTGAAATCAATGATTCCGTTTTTGATATAAATATTGAAATAGCAGATTGCCAGGGAAGCGATTCGCCTAATCCTCTGCATCTTGCAATGATTCAGGATTACTTTCTTTATACTAATTTATTAATATATGCCATAAGCAGCAGAACAGGTATCAGACAGGCTGATTTAAAATTTCTTTCAATTATTAAAAAAATGGGAATAATTGATAACATTCTCTTTGTTTTAAACTGTGATTTTTCAGAACACGAATCATATGAAAATCTGTTAAATATTTCAGAAAAAGTAAAAGAAGAGCTCTCTTTTATTAAACCTGACCCGGAACTCTTTACATTTTCATGCCTCTATAATTTATTTAAATCAAATGAAAAAGCTATTTCCCTGCGTGACAAAAAAAGATTAAATCAATGGATGGAGGAATCTGAGTTTACCAGTTTTTCTGATTCAGAAACCCGGTTATTTAACAGTGCTCTGCATAGCAAACTAATTGAAAAAAGATATTCCCTTCTTGTAACAAATCATCTGCAAAGATTAAAACTTATAACATCGGGAATTTTAAACTGGAGCAATCTAAGTAAAAATATTTTAAATAAAGATTCAGCTCAAGCCAGTGAAATAATTAAAAAAATCAATAATCATCAGATAAAAATGAATCAGATAAAAGAGATGGTTCAAAGTACATTAAACGGTGGTGTTTCAAAACTTAAATCTGAATTAAAAATAAAAATAAATCGCTTTTTTGATGTAAAATACGGAGATGTTCTTCCACCTCTGATCAGATTTATCAGAAATTATAATATCTCTTTTGATAATTATGAAAAAAATATAAAAACAGCAGGTTTCCAAAAAACACTATTTTTGATCTATCAAGAATTTAAACAAGCTGTAGATTCATATATAACAGAAAATACTAACCCTCAAATTATAGGCTTTATAAAAAAAGAGGAAATTCATTGCAAAGAAATTCTTGAATTAATAGTGAATCCATATAAATCCATGATTCTTGATTCTTTATCTGAATATTCTCAAATAGAAAATAACTTAAATTTTAACATAGACACAGAATCAAAAATTAAAATTCAAGATCTTTCTTCAATAAAAAAACTAATGGGTATTGACCTGCCTCCCTGTACAGCCATTATAAAATATTCTGCAGCAGTACAGGCTGAAGCTATGGTTAAACTGGGGTTTTTTTCTATTATAAAATTATTTAAAAAATTTTTGAAAAAAGAGTCAGATAAGTCAAACAAAGAATCTATTTTATCTTTAAAATCAGCTATTGTGAGAATAAAAAGAGAAACAGAAGATTCAATTATATTTCATCTTAATAATTACTGTGAAAACATTAAATTTCAATATGTTTTTAAATTAATAGATGTTTTATCAAATCATCTTTACGAAAATGTAATAGACGAGTATAAAGCTTATGTTACAGATCTTACAGGTATTACTAAAATAATTGATAAAAACATGACTTATAAAAAAACTATCTTGGAAAATTTAAATAAAATAGATATAGATATCAGTGAACTGTTAAACTCTATATATAAAATAAGAGATAAAGTTACTCAAACTATATAAAAAAACAAATCAGGAGTAAACTCCGGAGCTAATATACAAATACAGGAGAGATATTAATGGAAGAAACAGAAACAAGGATAATAGCTGTAGCCAACGAAAAAGGCGGTGTAGGCAAAACATCTATGGTAATCAATCTTGGAGCAGCACTCTCCTTACAAAACAAATCCGTACTGATTGTTGACATGGATCCTCAGTGTAATGCAACCTGCGGCTGCGATATTAAAACCAGTAGTGATATGATCACAACATATGATCTTATCATTAATCCGGAATCTGCATCTGCATCTGATGCAGTAATAAAAACAAAATGGGACAATCTCTCTATCATTCCAGCACATATGGATTTAGTAGCAGCAGAGCTTGAACTCTTGTATATATCAGACCGTGAAAACCAGCTCTATAATAAACTAACAGATATAGCAGATAAGTATGATTTTATTCTTTTGGACACACCTCCCAGTTTAAATATTTTATCTATCAATGTATTTTCCTTTGCAACAGAGGTTATTGTTCCCTGCCAGACTCAGCCATATTCATTTTCAGCACTCTATGGTCTTTTTGATACAATAAGCACAATAAAAAAAGAGATAAACCCAGATCTTGAAATAACTGGAATTGCAGCTACTTTTTTTGATAAAAGAAAAAAAATAAATCATAAAATTTTAGATAAACTTAAAAACACAGCACCTTTTAAAAATATAATTTTTAAAACTACAATAAGAGACAATTCAGCTATTCCTTTAAGCTGTGAAGAAAACATGCCTGTTGTTTTTTTTGATATTAAAAGTTCAGGTGCAAAAGATTATATGAATTTATCCAAAGAATTAATTGATAAATAATAAGGTCTGGTTATATATGAAAATGATGAATTATGAATGGTAAATTATGAATTAAGGAATTCTACTAATTTATAATTTGTGCCAGTAAGCGTTATTTCATTTTCATGTTTTGTTGTGCCTGTCAAGGCATGGGCGTTATATATAAAATCAACAGGCAAATGCAAAACGCCTAAGCTATGGTGAAATAATTTCCACAAACAGGCACATAGATTGAGGTTAGATTTGTTCGATCTGAAAACTCAAAAACAGATGGGATAGCTTGCTCTTTTGATGTTTTTGTGATTTTAGATCGGGCAAAGATGACTTGGAATCTATTATG
>DAOWNP010000062.1 GCA_030642545.1 Desulfobacteraceae bacterium
CCATCATCTTTATCTGATTCAACAACACCATCATCATCTGATTTAACAATGCCATCATCTTTATCATCATCAAGAATATCATCTAATTCAATATCTTCATCATCAGTTACTTCTGCCTCTGTTTCTTCAATAATAATATCATCGAAATCATCAAAAACAACTTCTACTGAATCTTTATTATTATCATCAGATAAAAATTTTTTAATACCTGATGCAATTAATAGAGAGGCATTTGTATTATGAAAAAATCTTTTTGTTCTTATTGCCTGAACAATATAATTATCTCCCTGATCAATAGCATTATAAATATCACCTATTTTAAAAGTTTCCTCATATGTAATGTCAAAAAATCCCTTTTCAAGCTCTGACATCTCTTTTATTATTAATTCATCATTTTTTTCATTTTTTTGGATCAAAAATTTATATTTCAATTTGGTTCTCCTGGTAGCAGATATGTTTTTTTAATATAAAATCTAAATACAGAAAATATTGGTAACATCTAAATTTACAGGTTATAAATAAAAAATATATAATGTTAATTAGGAACTCAGATAAAAGATTTCTTTAGCATAAAATTATAAAATTTAGTTTTACTCAAGTATTTAGGAACGCGGACAAAACAACTTCCGCTTTGCCCGATCTAAAATCACAAAAACATCAAAAGAGCCAGCTATTCCATCTGTTTTTGAGTTTTCAGATCAAACAAATCTAACCCCAATCTATGTGCCTATTTGTGGAAGTTATTTCATCCACGTTCCTAAACAGCATCTTTACCAGTCTCTCCTGTACGAACTCTGATTGCCTGTTCAACAGGAAGAACAAATATCTTCCCATCTCCTACTTTGTCAGTATTTGCAGCATCTCTTATAGACTTTATTACATTATCAACCATATTTGCAATAACTATGACTTCAATCTTTAGTTTGGGTACAAAATCCACAATATATTCTGCTCCTCTGTATATCTCTTTATGCCCTTTTTGCCTGCCATAACCCTTAACTTCTGAAATAGTCATTCCATGAACACCAATTTCATTTAATGCTTCTTTTACTTCATCTAATTTAAATGGCTTTATTATTGCCTCAATCTTTTTCATTAAAAAATCTCCTTTCATTCTATAAATGCTTAAATTTAAAAAATTATTTCATTAAAATCAAGTTCTGAAGTTGATTTTGAATCTGAATAAATATATATATCAAAATAGTCTATATATTGTTATGAAATAAACATTTTTTATATAATTTGTTTTAAAGTTGGCAGCAAAGCATTTTTAATCATTGTTTTAACTTTTTTTATTTTAATTTCAGATTTGATTTTCTGATCACAAAAATCCTTTACATAAAAAACAGCAACAACCTGATCTACTTTAGGAGCAATCTTGGCAATCCATATATCCACTTCACATTTTAAAAGATTATTTGCTATATTAAACAAAAGCCCTGAGTAATCGTATGTAACAATTTCCACAATAGTAAAAAAGTTAGAAATTTTATTATCTATTTTTATTCTATGTGGTTTTATTAAAGTTGATATTTTGCTGTTTCTTTTTTTAGAAATTGTATTCCTGAGATGAAATGATAAATCAAGATTACCATTAATAGCACTATTAAGATCATCTGCTATTTTATTCCATTTGTCTTTTTCAAATATCTTATCTAATGGCGAAGTTACTTTAAAAACATTAATAGCCGTATTGTTCTTCCATGTGTAAACCTGTGTACCCAAAATTTTTATTCCATTTAAAGTTAATACTCCTGCTATCTTTAAAAACAATCCCTTGTAATTTATTGAACAAACAGTAACAGTTCTCATATCAGAATTTTTATCTGATTTTATATTCCAGACAAAATTTTGCTGATTTAAATCTTTGAAAAGATTAATATGTTCAATAATATTTTCTAAAGACTCATAAAACAAATATCTTGGAGAAATCATTTTAAAATATTTATCTATATCAAGTTCAAGTTTTTTCTCTTTTATAAAAGATATTATTTTAGCTTTTTTAGCTTTTGCTGTTTTTACCGCCTCTTTTGAAAAACAGTCATCTGTTTCAAAAAGCCTCAAAACTTCTAAAAAAAGATTGTTCAGTAAATTGGCAGTCCAGTCATTCCAGGCTTTATGTCCTGTAGCAATAGAGTCAGCAACAGTAAGCAAATAAAGCAATCTGAGATAAGTGATATTTTGAACTTTTACAGCACATGAAATAATTGTTGCCTCATCATATATATCTCTTCTTGTTGCTATTTTTATCAGCATTAAATGTTCTTTAACCAAAAAGGCAACTGTTTTAGCTTCTGATATTTTATACCCTTTTTCAATAATTACCTTATAGGCAAGCCTGCTACCGGTAACAGAATGGTTATCCGTTTTTTCTCCTTTACCTATATCATGAAGCAATGCTGCCCATAAAAGCATTTTTTTTTGCTTTGATACAGACTTTATAACTTCACAACACAAATGTTTATTGTTTTTGTTTTTAAACAGTTCAAACTCTTTAATTAGTTGAACTGTTTTAATAGAGTGTATATCAACCGGATATATATGATACTCATTATATTGAATCCTGTTTATTATTTTTCTAAAACCAGGAATATATTTTGAAAGAAAACCGGTATTCAGCATAATATTTACAATGTTCATATTTTTTGAAAGAAGACAGTATTCAAAGGATTTTACAATATTAGTATCTGTTCGGAATTTCTTGTTTACAAGATATTTAAATTCTTTAATAATACGCATTGATTCAGCACTTAATAAAAATTTAGTTCTAACACTTTCCTCAAAAATTTTAATTAAAAGAATAGGATTTTTTACAATTTCATTTGTTGAATTAAAATATAATGACCCATTTTTTATTATAAAGTTTGCTTTTTTTAGTTTAATAGTTTTTAAACTTTTTTTTGTTTTTTTATTTGCACTTATTCCCAGTAAAAACATATGCAATTTATATTTTATAAACTCCATATGTCCGTGAAGTATACCTAAAAAATTTTCAACTGGCTGCTTTGTCTTTGTACTTTTAAATTTTAAAATTTTGGTTAAATCACTCTGATATTCAAAATATAACTGGTCATTCTTTCTATTTGTCAGCATATGCAAACAACTTCTTACTTTCCAGATAAAAGAGAGTGCCCGTTTTAGTAAATAAAATTCCTGCTGAGAAAAATAACCATTATATTCAAGATCCCGGGGAATTTTTATTTGATATTTGACTTTAGCTATCCATAAAATTGTATGATAATCTCTTAATCCTCCGTTACCTTCTTTTAGATTAGGTTCAAGAAGATAAGCAGAATTTCCGAAACGAAAATGTCTTTGATTATTCTTATCAATAAGCAGTTTAACTGTTTTTTTTAAATTAGGCGCGATAAATTTATTTCTAAGCATTTCAACCATTTCTGCAAATAAATTTGACATTCCACAGATAAAACGTGCATCTAATAAAGAAGTTAATACTTCTAAGTTGGTTGAAGCCAGAGAAACACACTCTTCTACAGTTCTTGTTGCATGTCCCACTTCAAAACCTATATCCCACAAAGGATAAATTATCTCACGCACCAGTTCTTCAGCTTCAGCAGGAATTTTTTTGTTAAATAAAATAAGAATATCAACATCTGAATGCACACATTGCTCACCTCTTCCATATCCTCCTAAAGCAATCAAAGCATAAGGTTTCTTACTTATACCTATTTTGAGACCTGTATTGCTTTGTTCAAAACTTTCAAAAAAGAATTCATCTATCAGTCTTGTATGTTTTTCCATAAAAGAACGGCTGCTTTTTTTATAGAAATCAAATAACAAAATATCTCTTTTGATTTTTAAATTTTTAGAAGGTTTGTTTTTCATAATAACACCTGATTGTATCAGCACAAATCAAATAGTTTTCTAAAACAACAATAAATTTCATATTAATAAACAGTAGTGTCCGGTTAGGAAATTGCAGAAGCAAAACAGGTAAAATAGACAAATAAACTTCCCTCACGCAAAATTCTAACCAGACACTACTGAACTATTATACCGTACATCCCGCATCTCATAAGCTAACTACTTGATTTGATACGAGTTACTGTTTTTACAACAAAATATTTTTTTGTATAAAATCAGCATGTTATGCTTCATGTGCGGAATGTATGTTATACATAAGAATTATTTAAATAAAAATAGGAATAACAAAATTGTAATAAAAATAGTAAAAACATTTTTGTGCATAATTTACTTTATATATAAAATAAAGTTTTGGCTTAGTTTTAATTTTATTTATACATTTAAGCTATAGATTGTGGATGAACTTTCTTCCACAATCTATGATGTATAATTGCGGAAGAAAGTTTTGTCTGCGTTTCTTAGGAACGAGGATAAAAATCCTGCGCCGGTTTCGTAAGTTATTTTGTTCCCATTTTATTATTTTTTAAAAAAATTATCTAAAAAATATGTAATATAATATGGAAAAGAGATAAAGAATTCAAAGACAAACCCAAAAACAATTAATACGAACAAATAAGGATTCACAAATACAGGTTGTAAAATATTAAAAGTAATAGCCTTTTTCATAATATATCCTTTTTTAAAAAATCAATATTGTAAATTTCTCACGAAAAAACCGATAATATAACGGATGTTCCAGACAACTTGTTTTTATGACTTGTAGCTATTTGATTTTATTAGATGGTATGACCACTAAAATGGTTTGTAGCCACTAATATCTATCAATAAAATCAGTATGTTAGCTAATTATTCTGAAAGATACGAAATAAAGTTTAATTCTTAAATATCACAAGTATTTTGATAATTCAAACATGTTTTTAATAATTTACTTAACTTTTATAAAAACATAAAAACAGCGTAAATATTCAAACAAAAAAAGCCTGTTACATGATTTTATAGATAATGTAACAGGCAGCCGCACTTTCTTTTTTTTAGTTTCTATCGTAAAAAAAATTAATTTGATCTGAAAAATACAACAACCCCCCACTTTTTTTCGCATTTTCCCCATACAAAAGAAAAACCTGAATTCAGATACCTTTTCTTTATATCCAGCATTTCATTATCTTTAAATCCGGAAAAAACCAGCACTCCCTTATCATCTGTTATTCTTGAAATTTGAGGACATATTGACATAAGGGTTGGATATCTCAAATTTGCCATAATAAAAGAAAATTTATCCTCTATTTTTTCAATAACTCTATTATCAATAACAATTTTATCAGAAAGATTATTAATAGCTGTATTTTTTTTTGCTTCATTTATAGAGCATAGATCAATATCAATACCAACAGCTTTTTCTATACCCATTAAGATTGATGCGATAGCAAGCACACCTGTTCCTGTCCCTATATCTAAAGCTTTTGTATTGTTTGTCCCTTTTAATAATTTTCTATACATTAACGCATATTCCATTGCCGTAAGGGAAAGACGTGTAGTTGGATGTTCTCCTGAACCAAAAGAGGCTCCCTGCAACAAAGATATTACTATATCATCAGTTCTGGCATTAAAATATTTCTCGCAAGGTTTTAATACTATATGCTTTGAAACACGAACAGGTCTGTTGTAAGACTCTGTTAAGAAAGAATTCCCAAAAACATAAGAATATTCAAGGCTGCCATTTTTCAGAAGATTTTTTACTGCAATTTTTATTTTTTTTTTGTCTGTTTTTTGACAGCACAGCTTTTTTTTATTAAGATCTGTAATGGTTATTTTTGTTTCAGACTCTCTTATTATCTCTAAAACCTGTTTCTCTATTTCTGAAATATCTTCACTCATAACCTTCATCTATTAATAGTTGTTTATACCAACAGGCAAAATCATACATACCTTTAAAACGTTCCTCTTCATTGATAATACCAAGACAAAATTCAAAAGCACCTTGAGAGTAACTATTGCTGTAGGTTTCATCAGAACAGTTTTGCAAAAACTCTCTTATAAGCATCTGGCTTGTACGTTTTGTTTTGTCTTTCCTAATATCTATAGGATCTTTAGGTTCCTGAAAAGGTTCCCATTGTTCATACCCTTTTTTTAATATATGTTTTTGCCTTTTTAAAGACATACTGTCGAAAATCATTTTTTTCTTCTGTTCTTCTGTATATATATCTTTTTTCATTTCATATGCCTTTAATTAATCTTTTATTCCGAGATATGATTTATCGAAATCTGTGAGTATTGCCATAGATACCGGTATAAGCATATCAGCCATTTTTATATATTTGGTGTTTAAATTATCTACAAGCTTTGAAGAAATATTATATAGCTTTTGATTGATTTTATCCATATTTACAGCCGGATAACTTTCACCTTCATTAAATCCTGATCTGTTACAGGTATGCCCCATATTGTTTATTGATGTTGGTATACCATACAGCCTGCAGGTTATTGGCCTGTGTTCGTAGAGATCACAAGTTTTAGTCTGGTTAAGCAAAGGACACCTTACACGTTCAAGAGCCATTTCTCCTAAAAGCCTTACTTCATTAGTTCCATTTTTTAATTTTTTATAAGCCTCTTTTTTAATCTTGCAAATTTTTCTATCTGCACTATTTGCTCTTTCTATAATATCATCTTTATCTTTTCCACTAAATTTTTCACTAAATTTAGAGCTTATATAACAACTTTCAATAAATGTTAAATCAAACAATGCATTACAACAATCACTGCAACCTGTTTTGCATTTTACACACAATGGATAATTACTTAAAACACGAGCAAACACATCATCTGCTAATTTAACAAGTTCTTCATATTCTTTAAAATAAGGCGAGAAATCAAATTCCACAGTTTTTTCCTTAAACTATTTAAAAATTTATAATAAATCCAAAAACAACAACTCCTTTTTTTCAGAAAAATATAAAAATTTCAATAAAAAAACTTTGTTTTTATCAAATATCAGGATAAACATAATTATAAATTATAAAAAAAATACTTCTTGACTCGTATATAGCTATTAAATATAGAATTTATAGTTATGTAGTATTTTAAATTAACTGTTTACAACTTATCAACACTTATACAAAAGGAAAAAACATGGGGAAAATTATTCTTTCAACTATTTTGTGCTTTGCTTTTTTGATTACAGGCTTATTAGAAAGAAATACATATGCTGCATCTAAACCTAATGCTCTAATATTTCTGGAACTTGAAAAAACAGATGATGCAGAAGCATCTTTAAATGAACTTGCAATGATATGGACAACCAACATAAATTTAGGTAGATCTTATAAAAAATTTTACTGGCTTGTAAATGAAAATACAAACTACGAAAAATTAAAAGAAACTATTATTTCAGGTGTAAACGAACTTGCTGCATTAGATCTATATTTTTTATCCCATGGTAATGATATTGCTCTAAAAGGGCATTATGGTAATTCTGAGGTGAACTGGATATATGCTGATGATATCCGGCTATTAGGCGAATATGAAAATATGGACAGGCTTAGGTTTGTTTATATAGGTAGCTGCTTTGGATACTACTTCGGCAAACATTTTATTGAAATCGGTGCAGATAGTGTTATAGGTAATTTAGATCTCAACAGCAATGGGGTTTTTTTTCCTGCTTTTTCTCTGTTTTTTAAAAAAAAGAATTTTTTTTCTTTTGATATGAGTACACCTCTTTATCAGGCAGTTTCAAAGGCTAAACTTATAACTTTTATAGAAGGTAAAGGCATTAGAAATTTTCAAATAATAGGAGATCGCAATATTAAAATTACAAGCCCATAATATATAAAGGTAAGGTTAAATTTTATTATAGCTTAGAATGTTATGATCAAGCCCTAAAAGGTAAAGTGTCTTATGATAAAAAAAATAATGTTTATGATATTTATACTTGTTTTTATTATAATCTGCTTAATAAATAGTGGTTATTTTTCTCGAAAAGAAGAGTCTGCCTGTAAAAATAACATTATACAAGATAGAAACAGTAATAAACAGTTGTCTAACACTGATATACTAACAACAACCAGGGTAGATAATTCTGTTCTTTATTTAAATAAAACACCTTCTACTGATAAAAAAAATAGTTTAGAACCTGATGATAAGAAAAATAGTTTAGAATCTGAAAATATTAATCCATTTGAAAAAGATTATAGAAAAAATCTGGAACAAATAAGAGAAAAACTTGTTGCTATGGATTTTGATTTTAAGGAAATGACAAAAAAACTTCATAAAAAACTTAAAGAGTCAAAAACCGGTAAGCTGACTAAAGAAGAGATGCTTGAACTTCTTCCTGAAAATATCGCAAAAGAGTTTGAAGAAGCAATGGATATCACACTATAAGGAACGTGGACAAAACTAACCCCAATCTATGTGCCTATTTGTGGAAGTTATTTCATCCACGTTCCTAAATTAAAAATTACTGTTTACATGCTATTTTATTGATTTTTTTGTTCTTTAAATCGGAGATTATAAAATGCTCTATAGATTTGATGGGAAACAGCCTGTAGTTGGTACAGGTGCTTATGTTAGTGATATTGCAAGAGTTATAGGCGATGTTGTTATTGGCAATAACTGTTATATTGGACATGGTGCTATAATAAGAGGTGATTACGGTAGAATTGAAATAGGAGATGGAACAGCCGTTGAAGAGGGTGTTATCATCCATGCGCCACCAAAGGAGACAGGTAAAATCGGAAATAAAGTTACCATTGGTCATGGTGCTGTTATTCATGGAAAAAGCATTGGAGATCATGCTGTTATTGGTATGGGTGCTATAGTCAGTATTTTATCTGAAGTAGGAGAGTATACGATTGTAGCAGAAGGAAGTATCGTGAAACTTAAACAAATAATTCCACCAAGAGTAGTTGCTGCCGGAAATCCTGCAAAAATTATGCGGGATTTATCCAAAACAGATCAGGATATATGGGGCTGGGTCAAACAGCTTTATATTGATTTAGCACAAAAATATATAGATATTGGAATGGAACCAATAGGTAACTAATAAATCCTGAATACCGAGGCTTATTCTAACATTGCATCCGCTTGTCGACAGGCGGATGCAAAACGCTAATTTATCCAAATTTCTGCGTTAGGAACGTGGACAAAACAATTTCCGCAAATATACATAATAGATTCAGGTCATCTTTGCCCGATCTAAAATCACAAAAACATCAAAAGAGCCAGCTATTCCATCTGTTTTTGAGTTTTCAGATCAAACAAATCTAACCCCAATCTATGTGCCTATTTGTAGAAGTTATTTCATCCGCGTTCCTTAGAAAACAGATATGTGATTTTTAATTGATTTCTTATAAGATTTTTTTAAGTTAAGATGAGGTTTATAAATGGGAAAAAATATTGTTATTGTAGGAGCTGTTGCTCTTGGGTCAAAAGCTGGATCCAGGCTAAAAAGATTAGAGCCTGATGCTAATGTTATTATGATTGATAGAGATGAGTATATATCATACGGAGGTTGTGGTATCCCTTATTATGTCTCAGGCGATGTGAGTGATGTATCAGAGCTAAGGGCAACAAGCTTTCATATGGTAAGAGATGAAAACTTTTTTAAAAATGTAAAAGATATCCGTGCATTATCACAGACAGAAGTTTTAAAAATCAATAGAGATGAAAAAACAGTTTTAATTAGAAATAAACAGGGAGTTGAAAGTACCCTGCCCTACGACAAACTGGTTCTTGGTACAGGCAGCAAGTTGAGAAAGTTAGATATTGCAGGGAAATCATTAAAAAATATTTTTGGAGTTGGCAGCCTTAAAGATGCTATAGATATAAAAGAACTTATTACAAAAGGAAATATTGAAAAAGCTGTAATAATAGGTGCCGGTTTTATAGGGCTTGAAATGGCTGAGGCCCTATCAGATATGTGGGGAATAGAAACTTCTGTTATTGAATATTTTGATCAGATTATGCCTGGTTTTGTAAGCAAGAAAATAGCAAATATGGGAATGCGCCATATGGAGGAAAATGATGTTAAATTTTATCTTGGTGAAAAAGTTACAGCTTTTGAGGGAGAAGAGTATATTCAGAAAGTTCGAACTGACAAAAGAACAATAGATGCTGATTTAGTTATTATGTCAGTTGGTGTTGAAC
>DAOWNP010000095.1 GCA_030642545.1 Desulfobacteraceae bacterium
AATTTAAGAGTCCAAAGTTCTGCCGTCATGCCAGATCTTTGTCCGGCATGACGGCAGAACTTTGTTATTAATATGTCTATGAGTAAAAATACTACATTACGTTTCTAAGTTATTTCATCCATGTTCCTTATCTCATAAAATTTAAATAAAGAGATGTTAATTTTGTACCAAAGAAAATATAGGTTATTGCTCCTATAGAAAGAAAAGGGCCAAATGGTATTTTATCTTTAAAGCTTTGTCCCTTGATAAGAATTATAAGAATACCTGCGATAGTCCCTGTAAAAGAGGCTGTAAAAATAGTGAATATTACTCCCTTCCAGCCGATAAATGCACCAATCATAGCGAGTAGCTTGATATCGCCTCCTCCCATACCCTCTTTTTTTGTAAAAAAATAATATGTCCATGCAACAATATATAAGCTGCCACCACCTGCAATGATACCTGATAGTGATTGGATAAAAGTGATAGAAGTAGTAAAAAAGGATGTACAAAAAAAAAATATTATTCCGGGTAGAGTTATAACATCAGGTATAATCTGATGATCAATATCTATAAAAATTATTATGATTAAAGATGAAAGAAAAATAAGATATATAATTGACTCAAGGTGAAATCCAAAGTTTAAAAAAACTGATAGAAATATCAGGCTTGTTATTATTTCTATCATAGGGTAGCGTAAAGATATTTTATGACCGCATTTTCTGCATTTTCCTTTAAGCCAGATAAAACTCAAAATAGGGATGTTGTCATAAAAATGGATTGTAGATGAACAATTGCAGCATTCTGAACCAGGAAAAGCAATAGATTTTGATAAAGGTATTCTGTAAATACAGACATTTAAAAAGCTTCCGATACAAAGACCAAAAAGTATAACTATGATATTTAAAGCAAAAGAATCCATAAATTTTCCAGATAAGTTTTGAAAAGAAAAATATTATAAAAAAGTTTAGAAACCATGAAAATACAAATGAGAATAAGTATTATCATATTATTTCTATATTAAAAAATCAAGATTGATGTTGCATAAGAAAAAATAAGTATTATATTATCAAAAAATTTGTTTATTATAATAAAAGAATATTATTATAATTAGGTTTGGTTGTTCCTTAGTAAAAAAATAATTATATATGTAAATATTTATGATAATTTATTTTTTAGTTTGGAAAATTTTTTATTTGATAAATATTTTAATTTATCAGGTATTTGTAAAGGTGATATACTATGGCAAAGATAGATAATGACGATTTGATAAATATTATAGCAAACAGTGGATTAGATGTAGAGATCCCTGAAATACTCCCGCTTCTTCCTGTAAGAGATGTTGTTGTTTTTACTGATATGCTGCTGCCTCTGTTTGTAGGAAGAGAAAAATCTATAAAGGCTATTGAAAGCGCTTTGACAAGAGATAAATTTATTTTTTTAGTAGCTCAGAGGGATCCGAATAATATTGATCCTGATTTCGATGATATGTTTAAAGTTGGTACTGTAAGTAAAATATTAAGAACTATTAAGCTTCCTGACGGCAGGATAAAAGCACTTGTTCAGGGTATTGTCAAAGCTGAAATTATTGAGGTTGTCAAAGATGAGCCTGATTTGGAATATTGTGTTAAAATAAAAAAAATTCATGACATTGTTAAAGAAGATGTAAGTCTGTCTTCAGAAGCTCTTATGCGTAATGTTAGAAGTCAATGTGAAAAAATACTTTCCCTGCGCGGGGAGATGAATATAGATATTACAACTATTATAGAAGGTATTAATGAAACAGGAAAATTAGCTGACCTTATTATTTCAAATTTAAAATTAAAAGTAGAGGATGCCCAGTCTCTTTTAGAACTTTTTGATCCGGAAGAAAGACTGGCCAAGGTACATACAATTCTTACAAAAGAGGTTGAGGTCGCAGAAATGCAGGCCAAGCTTCAATCTGATGTAAGAGATGAAATTTCCAAGACGCAGAAAGATTATTATTTGCGTGAACAGATGAGAGCAATAAACAGAGAGCTTGGTGAATCTGATGATAAACACCAGGAGATGGAAGAATATAAAAAGAAGATCAAACAGGCAAAAATGCCTAAAGATATTACAAAGGAAGCCAAAAAACAGTTAAAAAGACTGGGTCAGATGCATGGAGATGCTTCTGAAGCATCAATAATAAGGACATATTTAGATTGGCTTGTGGAATTGCCCTGGAGCAAGTCAACAAAAGATATGTTAAATCTTATTAAGGCAAAAGAAGTTTTAGATAAAGAACATTATGGATTAAAAAAGGTTAAAGACAGGATACTTGAATATTTAAGTGTACGAAAATTAAATCCAAAAATGAAAGGGCAGATTTTGTGTTTTGTAGGCCCTCCAGGAGTGGGTAAAACCTCCCTGGGTAAGGCCGTAGCAAAGGCTATGAATAGAAACTTTGTAAGGATTTCTCTTGGTGGTGTACGTGATGAAGCAGAGATAAGAGGTCATAGAAGAACCTATGTCGGAGCTTTACCAGGCAGGATTTTACAAGGGCTTAAACAATGCAATTCAAATAATCCTGTTTTTATGATGGATGAGGTTGATAAAATAGGTTCTGATTTTAGAGGAGATCCGTCATCTGCTCTGCTTGAGGTGCTTGATCCTGAACAGAATTTTTCATTTAGTGATCATTATATTAATCTCCCCTTTGATCTTTCGAAAGTGATGTTTATTTTAACTGCTAATATGACAGATACAATTCCCTATGCTCTTTTGGATCGAATGGAAGTTATTTCCCTTTCTGGTTATATGGAAGAAGAAAAAAATAAAATAGCAAAAAAGTTCTTAATTCCTCGTCAAATCAAGGATAATGGATTAGATAAGCTTAAATCAAATTTAATAAGTGATGGGGCTTTATGTAAAATAATAAGAGAATATACATCAGAAGCTGGTGTCAGGAATTTAGAGCGTGAAATTGGTTCTATTTGTCGTAAGATTGCACGTAAGATCGCAGAAGGAGATAAAGGCAGGTTTTTTATTACACAAAATAATATGCAGAAATATCTTGGGCTTCCCAAGTATTATCCTGAAATGGATCAGGAAGATAGTCAAATTGGGTTGGCAACGGGTCTTGCATGGACTCAGATGGGAGGAGAGGTTTTATATATAGAAGCTTCTTTTATTTGCGGAAAAGGGGATCTTATAGTAACGGGACAAATAGGTGAGGTAATGCAGGAGTCTGCCAAGGCAGCATTAAGCTATATAAGAGCAAATATGGATTCTTTTGGGGCAGATGCTGCTATATTTGAAAATACTGATGTCCATATTCATGTTCCGGCAGGTGCAATACCAAAAGATGGTCCGTCCGCAGGAATTGCCATGGCAACTGCAATTATATCAGTATTAACTAAAAAATCTATTATAGCAGATGTGGCAATGACAGGAGAAATTACATTAAGAGGACGGGTTTTGCCTATAGGTGGATTAAAAGAAAAAGCGTTAGGAGCTTTAAGAGGTGGAATAAAAACTGTAATTATTCCTGAAAAAAACAGAAAAGATTTGTCTGAAATACCTAAAGTAGTAAAAAATAAAATAAAATTTATATGTGTAAAGAATTTAAATGAAGTTTTGCCAATTGCTATAGAAAACTGGGAAGATTTAAAAAAAAAGAAAAAAGGTAAGAAAAAAGGTAAATAGCTGTGAAAATTCTTGCAATTGATACAGCATCGAAAAGTTGTGGAGTTACCATAGCAGATGATGATATTGTTATAGCTGAAATATCTGTTTGTATAAAACAGACTCATTCTAAACATTTGATGAGCATGGTGGATGCAGCATTAGGGTTTGCTGATTTATCAGTTTCTGATATTGACGGGTTTGCTGTTACAACAGGCCCTGGCAGTTTTACAGGTATAAGGATAGGGTTAAGTGCAGTTAAAGGTCTTGCTCTGGTTTCAAAAAAAAAAGTTGCTGCTGTATCCTCCCTTGATGCCATAGCATTTCAGTTTGCATCTTCACAAAAAACTGTATGTTCTATTTTAGATGCGAGAAGGGGAGAGGTTTATTACTGTTTTTACAGGTTTGGCAAAGATGGTATATTAGAGAAAAAAACTGTAGAATCTGTAGGCTCTATAGAAAAAGCTGTTTCAAATATTTGCGAGCCATGTATTTTTGCAGGAGATGGTGTTTTCTCTTATAAAAAAGAGATAATTGATTTAAAAGGCAGTTATGCTTTGTTTCCTCACTCTTATAATTATGCTGTAAGTTCATCTGTAGCAGCTTTATTAGGAATAGATATGTTTAAAAATGGCTGTGTTTTGGATGCATCATCTGTTGTGCCATTGTATATAAGAAAAAGTGATGCAGAAATTAATTTGGGAAAAAAACTCAGAATATAGGGAGCTTTTATAGTTATGAAAAATTTTGTTATATGTAAAAATAAAAGTGTTAAGGTATTTTTTTTAAATATTATATTATTTGCTCTGTTTTTTATACCTTTTAATGCCAATGCAGATTCATCGGATGTTATCAAGCCGTTGTTAAAAGAAATTAAAGGATGGAGTGCAGAAAAGGCTGAAGGTATGAGTATGAGTATGTCCGAAATCAAAATGGTTAATGCCTCAAGAAGTTATAAAAAAAATGGGAATACCATAGATGCTGTAATTATAACTGGCAGTGCTCCTATGATTCAGGGGCATATGCAGATGCCGGAGATGAGTATTGACTCATCAGAAGGAAGTATGAGTACAGATAATATTAATGGCTTTAAACTATTTAAGACGTATGATAAAAAAGAGAACGATGGACATATTATGGTTTTTCTTTTTACTGAAGAAAAATATGGTGCTATGTTTATGTTTAACTATTCTGGTATTTCTTCTAAAAAAGCATTGGATCTTGCTAAGGGGTTTGACTGGAAAAAGATGAAAAAAGTTACAAGTGGTTTGTTAAAGTAGTATCAGGGAATATTTTGCACGATATGCGTAGCTTGTTTTCTTTTTAGTTCCTTTAGAACTAAAATTCTATTAATTTAATAGTATAGAAATTTCTATACTATTATTAATAATATCAATATGTTAAAAAGAGTCTGCCCGAAGGGCGCTAAGTTCAAGGTATGTGTGTAAAAAACATAATATTTGGTCACTATTGACTTTTTATGATAAAGTTGATAAAGATTTAGATGTATTCACAAAAAAAAATTAGAATAAGGTATTATATATTTAATGAAAAAATTTTACTGGGCTGATTCTCCTAATCAAACTGCTTTTCCAATAGCGAGGCCAGGTTATTTGTTTATTGTATTATCAGCTTTTATAACTGTTATTTTTGCTCTTACAGGTTTTAAAATACTTGCTATAATTAGTATGTGCGTATTTCTTTTTATCTGTTATTTTTTTAGAGATCCTGATCGTGTAATTCCTGTTGAAGAAGATGCGCTGGTTTCTCCTGCAGATGGTCGTATTGTTTATTCAGGGGATATAAATTCATGTGATTTTTTAGATGGGAAACCAGCTTATAAAATTAGTATATTTATGTCTGTATTTAATGTACATGTTAATCGTATTCCTCTTTCAGGAGTTATTACAAAAGTTTTATACTTTCCAGGCAAGTTTTTTTCAGCAAATTTAGATAAAGCATCAAAAGAAAATGAACATAATGCTGTTTTTATAAAATCTTATGAAGGAAGAGAAATCTGTGTGGTTCAAATAGCAGGGCTTATTGCAAGGCGGATTATATGCAGGGTTCAGGGAAAAGAAGAAGTGGTAAAAGGTCAGCGATTTGGTATGATTTGTTTCGGATCGCGGCTTGATGTTTATTTGCCGGGTGATTTTAGCTGTAGTGTAGCTATTGGAGATAAGGTAAAAACAGGAACATCAATTTTGGGGCATTTACAATGAAAAAGAAACGATTTGAAAAAGAAAAATTACGCAAGGGAATATATATACTTCCTAATTTATTTACTTCAGCTAACCTTTTTTGTGGTTTTTTTGCAATTATACATGCCATTGATGGTAAATTTGAGACTGCAGCATGGGCTATTTTAATTGCAATAGTATTTGACACCTTAGATGGTAAAATAGCAAGGGCAACTAATACAAGCAGTAAATTTGGTATAGAGTATGATTCTCTTGCAGATCTTGTATCTTTTGGTCTTGCACCTGGTCTTATGATTTACCTGTGGGCTTTAAAACCCTTTGGAAGACTTGGGTGGCTCGCTGCTTTTTTATTTGTAGTTTGCGGAGCATTGCGTCTTGCAAGGTTTAATTCTCAACAGGGATTATCGTGTGGTAATTATTTTACCGGATTACCAATACCTGCAGGAGCAGGTATAAATGCTACCATTGTTTTGCTTTTTGCTAAACTTAATATGTCTGTTAGTGTTTTTCATGTATGTATATTAATTGTTCTTTATACACTCTCTTTTTTAATGGTAAGCTCAATAAAATATAATAGCTTTAAAAAACCGGAGCTTTTTAAAAAAATTAAATTCAATGCTTTTGCAGGAGCTATTCTTATTATGATTTTTATAGCAGCTCAGCCGGCAATAGCACTTTTTTTATGTGGATTTATTTATCTTGTTTCCGGTCCAGTCCAAACTATTTGTTTGTATAAGAAAAACAGACAAATATCTAAGCCTGTTTTAAATAAACATGGATAAAATTAGAAATAAAAAAGATGTAATAAATAAAAATAAAACTTGAAGATTGTCTCTTTTTTTTATAGCAATAACAATCTTCTATATATTTTAGTTTAATTTTGCAGGAGTTATATTAATGCCGAAAAAATATGATATTGCGGTTATACCTGGAGATGGAACAGGTCCTGAAGTTGTAGCAGAAGGAATAAAGGTGCTTGATACAGTTGCTTTAAAGCATGATTTTAAATTAACATACACAAAATATAATCTTGGTGGTGATAATTATCTTGCAACAGGCGAGATTTTATCTGATCAGACTAAAAAAGATCTGTTAAAAGCAGATGCTATTCTTTTAGGGGCAATAGGACATCCGGATGTAAAACCTGGTATTTTGGAAAAAGGAATTCTTTTAAACTTAAGATTTGAATTTGATCAGTATATAAATTTAAGACCGGTAAAACTTTATAAAGGAGTCGCAACTCCTTTAAAGGATAAAAAGCCTGAAGATATAGATTTTCTTGTTGTAAGGGAAAATACTGAAGGACTTTATGCAGGTGCCGGAGGATTTTTGAAAAAAGGTACTTTAGATGAAGTTGCTGTCCAGGAATCAATTAATACAAGAAAAGGTGTTGAAAGGTGTATAAGGTATGCCTTTGAAATCTGTAGAAAAAGGGATAAAGCAAAGCGGTTAACTTTGTGTGGGAAAACTAATGTTTTGACTTTTGCTTTTGATTTATGGGAAAGAACTTTTAATGAGGTTGCAAAAGAGTATCCTGATATTAAAACAGATTATGCACATGTAGATGCCATATGTATGTGGATGGTTAAAAATCCTGAATGGTTTGATGTAATTGTGACAGATAATATGTTTGGTGATATAATTACTGATCTTGCGGCTATGATTCAGGGAGGAATGGGTATAGCGGCTGGAGGTAATATTAACCCTGATAGCGTTTCAATGTTTGAGCCTATAGGGGGATCAGCACCAAAATATACTGGAAAACAGGTAATTAATCCAATTGCGGCAATAATGGCAGGTCAGCTTATGCTTGAGACGTTAGGAGAGCAAAAAGCTGCAGATGATATTGAAAGAAGTGTGATAAAAGTTCTGCGGGATGATATTTTAGATGTTGCTGCTGGAAAAATGGGCTTTACAACAAGTCAGGTTGGTGATCTTGTGGCAGGTTATATTTAACTTTTTTTGCAAGTTCCCTAAAACCTTTGAAGAAAATTTTTGTCTTAAAACCAAGAGCTTCTTAAAGGTTTCGTTATATTAACTGGATAATATTACTATTAAAAATTTAGTATCTTTATATTGATATTTTAATTAATTTAAATGACAAAGGAAAACAGGAGTTTAGACTTGGATACAATACCAATAACCAGGAATGGATATGAAGTTTTAAAAAAAGAGTTGGAAAACTTAAAGTCTAAGGACCGGCCTGCAAATATTAAGGCAATAGAAGAAGCCAGAGCTCATGGTGATTTGTCGGAAAATGCAGAGTTTGATGCTGCCAAAGAACGTCAGGCTTTTATTGAGGGGCGTATAAGAGAACTTGGATATAAACTTGGAAACGCTCAGATTATAGATCCTGATAATATTTCAAAAGATAAAGTAGTTTTTGGATGCAGCGTTGTCCTGGAAAATATAAATACAGAAGAAGAGGTCAGATATCAGTTGGTAGGACCTGATGAATCTAATATATCAGAAGGTAAAATTTCTGTTACTTCACCACTTGGTAAAGCTATATTAGGTAAAAAACCTGGAGATGAAGTTGTATTAAATGCTCCTGCCGGAAAAAGAACATATGAGCTTGTAGATATAGTTTAGTTTGAACAAATTATAGTGTTATAGTTAATAAAGTGGGGTACCCGCAACTCAAAGATGAAGTTGTAAGTCAGTTTATCAGGTGAAGGAAGATAAATTAGTATAAATATGCTTTTGCTGA
>DAOWNP010000238.1 GCA_030642545.1 Desulfobacteraceae bacterium
ATTCGCCCAGAAATAAGTTCGCAATTTTAAGTGTTGAGGCGCCTGCCTGGCAAGGCACGAAAACGTAGGAATATCAAGATATTTCTGCGCTTTCGTAACGCAGTCAGGCAGGATGGATCAACGCTTAAAATGTAAAGTTATTTTTGGGCGAGTCCTAAGGAACGCGGATGAAATAACTTCCACAACTGGAGTAGGACTTTTCTTCATCCACAAGATTATAAAAAAAATCTATAAAGCACTATAAATCATATCGGATGCAACACTTCCCTCTCTTAATATTTGAGGAGAATTTGTTGTAACATCGACCACTGTTGAGCCCATACCGCCTTTTAATACTCCTGTATCCAAAACAAGATCTACATTGCAAATAATTTTCTGACTTAAACATTTGATATCACAACATCCTTCTTGCCCTGAAATATTAGCACTGGTTCCTGTTATGGGATTGTTCAGATTTTTTACAAGAGTTAGTGCTATTTCCTGCGAAGGAAGCCTTATTCCGATCTTTTTTGTACCGCCTGTAAGAGTTTCAGGCAAAAAAGATCTTGCTTTAAACACAATAGTTACATCTCCAGGCCAAAATTTTCTAATCAAATGCTTAGCTGCTTCCGGCACATCACACACCAGTTTTTCAAGTTGTTCTATATCTTTTATTAATATTAAAAGAGGTTTCGATAAAGGCCTTTGCTTTATACAAAAAATTTTTTGCACAGCAGCTTTATCAAAAATATCAGCAGCAAGACCATATAAACTTGCTGTAGGGAAAGTAACAACTCCCCCATTTTGTATAATCTTCACAGCTTTATTAATTAAATTTAAATCAGGGCTTAAAGGATTAACTTTTCTGATTTTATCTGTAATTACACAGCTTTTTAGATTTTTTTTCAACGTTTACAGCCATTTCTTCTTTAAATTCATAAAGCTCTCTTTTTAACCTTTCATCAGATAAAGACAAAATCTGAATAGACAGAATCGCTGCATTTTTTGCTCCAACCTTACCTATAGCTACTGTAGCAACAGGAATTCCTGGAGGCATTTGTACAGTTGAAAGAAGAGAATCCATACCATTTAAAGCAGAAGCATCTATAGGAATACCTATAACAGGTAAAATTGTATGAGCTGCAAGCACTCCTGCGAGATGTGCTGATAATCCTGCCCCTGCAATAATTACTTTTATCCCCTTTTTTTCTGCAGAGCTTGCATAATCAGCTGCCCTTTTAGGACTTCTATGAGCTGATGCAACCAGCATTTCATATGGTATATTAAATTTTTTAAATAAAGCTGCTGTCTCTTCCATAATCTCTAAATCAGAATCACTCCCCATAACAATACCAACTTCAGGAGAAATCAAAAGACGTTTAACAGCTTTTTGACCAATATCTTTTCTATAATATACAGTATCCCAATTTATTTTAGAAACTGCAAAATATGCATTTGAAACAGCATCAGAAATATTTTCTCCAAGTGCTGTTACTCCAAGAACTCTTCCTCCGACAGATGTAATATAATTATCACTTTTTTTTGTACCTGCATGAAAAACAATAGCTCCTTTATTCTCTTCTACTTTATCTAACCCATCAATAACCATCCCTTTTTTATATGAACCGGGATAACCTTTAGATGCCATTACAACACAAACAGAAGGTCTCTCATCTATTTCAAGCTTTATATCTTTAAGCCGGCCTGATACAACAGCCTCCATAACAGGCACAATATCACTTTTTAAACGAACCAGAAGAGGCTGCGCTTCAGGGTCACCAAGACGCACATTAAATTCAAGTACTTTTATCCGGTCCCTGTTAATCATCAAACCTGCATACAAAAAACCTTTATAAGGAGAACCTTCCGCCTTCATAGCCTTTACAAGAGGAATCATAACCTGATTCATTATTTTTTTTTCAAGCAAAGTATCTACAACAGGAGCCGGTGAATATGCGCCCATACCCCCTGTATTAGGACCGAAATCATTATCAAAAACAGCTTTATGATCCTGAGATGAAGGAAGAGGTAAAACAGTTTCACCGTCTGAAAAAGCAATGAATGAAGCTTCCTCTCCTGTTAAAAACTCCTCTATAATAACCTTTTTACCTGCATCACCAAAAACACATTTATTCATCATATCTTCTATTGCCAAAACCGCCTCTTCCTGTTTTAGACAAATTACAACTCCTTTACCTGCAGCCAGTCCATCTGCCTTAACAACTACAGGATATTCAACTGATTTTAAATATGTTTTTGCAAAATCGAAGTTCGTAAACACCTGTGATTTTGCTGTGGGTATATTATATTTTCCCATAATCATTTTGGAAAACGATTTACTTGCTTCTAAAGTTGCAGCCTTTTTTGAAGGCCCAAAAATTTTTAACCCTGCTTTTTCAAACTGGTCAACAATTCCATTAGAAAGAGGAGACTCAGGTCCTACAACTGTTAAATCAATTTTTTTAGTCTTTGCAAATTTCAATAAAGAATCTATATCATCAACAGGTATTGAAACCAATTCCGCAACTTGTGAAATACCAGCATTACCAGGTGCACAATATATTTTTTTAACCTTGGGACTCGCAGCTATTTTCCAGGTCAAAGCATGTTCTCTTCCACCACTTCCTATCACAAGTATATCCATACAACCTCCTAAAATAAGCATGACATATAGACTAAGATAAAACCAGCCTCTATTTCAATCTAAATAAAAATAGTACCCATGAAATATATAATTTACTGTTTTGCCTTTTCCAATCCAAGCTTTATAAGTTTATCTATTAATTTATCAAATGAAATCCCAAAAGCTTTTGCAGCAACAGGCAAAAGACTTGTTTGTGTCATACCTGGAATTGTATTAGTTTCAAGAACATATATAATATCATTTTTAATAATCATATCTGTACGGCTATAACCGCTGCAAGATAAAGCAAAATGAGCTGATATGGCAAGTTTTTGAGCTTTTTTTGTCAGTTTTTCATCTATTTTTGCAGGACATATCTCTTTTGTAACCCCTTTTGTATACTTTGCCTTGTAATCAAAAAACGCATGCTCTTTATTACAAATTATTTCCACTACAGGCAAAGGAGTTACCTGCAAATTTCCAATAACCCCAACAGTTATTTCACGACCATCAATAAAAGATTCAATTAAAACCTCACTATCTATGTCAAATGCCTTGTGCACAGCTTCTTCCAATTCTGATTTTTGATGTACAACAGACATGCCAATACTGGAACCACCGGCAACCGGCTTTACCACCAAAGGGAACCCAAGCAATGCACACTGCTTTATAAATTCATTACTGTTTTTATTAATAAAAACATAAGGAGGTACACAAATGCTATTTTGCTGATATAATTTTTTAGAAATCAGCTTGTTCATAGCAATAGCACTACCTGTCACATCAGAACCCTGATAAGGAATACCTAAAAGATCTAAAAAACCCTGAATTCTACCATCTTCACCATTTGAACCATGAAGAACCAAAAAAGCAAAATCAATTGATTTGGCATTATCTACTAAAAGTTTCAAATCTTTTTTAGGATCATAAATTACTACATTGTATTGATTTTTATCTATAGCCTGATAAACCTGCCTGCCACCATCTAAGGAAACCCCCCGCTCAGGAGAATCTCCACCAGATAAAAGAGCTATATTTATTTTTCCCATTTGATATTATATTATTATAAATTTAAAAGTCGATTTTTTGCTTTATTGTATTCTTCTAAAGTAATCAATTTATTTTCAAACAAACATACAAGCTTTGCCATATCCATATAATATTCAGACTTTGGAGCTTCTATTTGATTATACGAATTGCGATCTTTATACGGCAACTGCTTATGCTTACCAGTATGATTTATTTTTACCGATACTACTCCACCCAAAAAGCTAACCTCAATATCTCTTCCAGACTTATTTTGCAAAGTAAAAATTTCCCTTAATTTTTTCCCCTGCTTTTTCATTTTAAAATAGAAAATATATGCAGATACTACAATAATTAACACTCCGAAAATTAATATCCAGAACATATAATTAACTATTCCTCTAAAAAACAATACAAGAACACCAATTGCTGCTATAAGCAAAATATGTACAAATAATATAAAATAAGCTAAAATAACACTTTTATATGCATCTCCTACTCCACTGTTTTTTTTTGTTTTCACCATAATCACCAACCTTCTCTAAAAACTCTATTTACGTCTATATTCCTTATATTATCTTATTTAATTTAACATCACCCATAAAATAATTCAATAAGCAACCATTTACATTAGGAACGTGGACAAAACTTTCTTCCGCAATTATACATAATAGATTCAGGTCATCTTTGCCCGATCTAAAATCACAAAAA
>DAOWNP010000235.1 GCA_030642545.1 Desulfobacteraceae bacterium
GAAGAAATTTTCATTCCGCAGGCAACCTGTCGAACAAATCTAACTTTTATGTGCCTGTTTGTGGAAGTTATTTCATCCATGTTCCTAAAATTAATATTTAATTTTATTCTTGACTTCCACGAAATATAATATAGAAAATTAGATATTAATAAATACTAAAATAGTTGTATTTTGTAGTTTAGATATTTTACTGTTTAGTAGGAATTATTTCTTTTTGCTGAAAATAAAAAAATATTATAGTTAGGAAATGGGATATTACTTCATTTTTAATATATTTAAAACAATTTAAAATCTAAGGAGAAAAAAAATGAAAAAACTTTTAATTATTGCAGTTGCTTTACTCTTCATACCTTATGCAGCATTGGCTGATATGACAGCTTTAGATAATAATGAAATGGATTCTATAAACGGTCAAATAGGTATTGATTTATCTGCAGCAGCAGGTGACCTTGATATAGCTGTAAACCTGGAAGGAGAAGCTGCTATTTTGGGTCTAATAAATATCAACGGCAGTGGAAATTTGCATTTAATCAATGATATAAACAATAGTACAGGTCAATCTATTAGTTTGAGTATATTAAGCGGTGGAAGAATAATTGGTGCTGACTTAGATTTAAGTGGATTGCAGTTAAGCGGAGGTGTTTCTAATCTTAGTCTTGACGCAATGGGTCTACCTCTGTTTATTAGTCATTTAAATGGCGGTATATCATTAAACAGATGTAAAGTTACCGCAGGTATAGGTCTGTAATAAATACAACCTTTCTCATTTCCTTGACTTTTATGTACTCTCTTACAAACCAAAAAAAGAATTGTTTTCTCCTCATTTTTAATCTGAGAGTACATAATAATCTATGAACTTTGGACCTAAATAAATTCCTCAACTATACATCACAACTCCCTGTAAACCTTTTCCGATCTAAAATCACAAAAACATCAAAAGAGCGAGTTTCGCAATTTTGGTGAAGCAAACTTAGAAAATCAAGAAATTTGTTCTAAAATAGCGGAAAAAACAATTAAACTTTCCGTATTTTGTCTATTTTGCCTATTTTGTTTCCTGTGCAATTTCCTAACCGAACACTACTGTGAAAAACTGGCTTAACTCTACTTTTATAAGGCAATATGACTTTTAAAAATAATGTTTTGAAATAAAATTTATATTTTTCTTGCAAATAAGAATTTAGCATGCTAATTTATGTTTAGCATGCTAAACATAGTTTAGTTTTAATTAGTAATATAAATAAATATAATTTTTATGGAGGTACGAAAATGAAAAAAGCTCTTATTATTGCAATAACTTTATTGTTTATTCCTTATGCTGTATTTGCTGAAATGACAATCCTGGATAATAGTGAGATGAATTCTATAACCGGTCAGGTTGGGGCCACTATTGCTATTGCCGCTGGAGATCTTGATATAGAAGCTAATGCAAGTAGTAATCTTTCAGCAATTCTTGGGATAGTAGATGCTTCAGGCGATGCAAATGTTGCTATAACTAATGGTTCTATTGGTGAAACAGGACAATATGTTAATATTGAATTTTTACCTGGTACATCAGACATAGTTTCAGGAAGCACTAATCTTATTGAAACTAAAATAGATTTAAGTGGAATAAACATAGCAGGTGGATTAACTGATGCTAATATAAGCCTGGTTGGTCTATCTGCTGCTGCTGGCAGCTTAACAGGAGGTCTCTCTCTTAACAGATGTATTGTTTCTGCAAATATTCACTAAGATAATCTGCTTTCAAACTTGAGTCTTTCTAAACATTAACAGGCAGGCTCAAATTCAAGATTTTAAAAAAGCCCGTTCAAATTTTTGAACGGGCTTTTTACGTTTTGCAAACTTTAGGAATGTGGACGAAATAACTTCCTCAACTATGCATCACAGCTTCACAGATCACCTTTGCCCGATCGTTAAATCCCAAAAGTATCAAAATAGCTCGTTATTCCTTCAACTTTTGTGATTTAAGATCAAGCAAATATGACCCAAATCTATGTGCCTGCTCGTAGATTTTAATTCATCCATGTTCCTTATTTAAAAATATTTTCACTGCCTGAATAAAACTATATTTTTTTAAAATAAAATATTTATTGAAATAATAATAAATATAATTCAATATAGCCCTGTAAATATTTATACTCATAGAATGTATTAAGATTTAAGCAAAAAAATATTATTTAAAAGTTTTACAGTATTTAAGGAGTTAATTATTATATGACATCGTCAGACAACAAAGCATGTATAGATCCTGTCAAATATGATCTTGACAGCCAATTTAAATTCAAATGCCATAAAGATATCAGTTGCTTTACAAAATGTTGCAGAGGGATAAACATTATACTAACCCCTTATGATATTATAAGATTAAAAAACTGTCTGGATCTTACTTCAGAAGAATTTTTATCAATATATACTGTGCCTCAAATTCTTGAAAAAACAGATCTTCCTGTTGTTACTCTTAAACTTTTAGATGATGAATTAACATCATGTCCTTTTGTCAGGGATGATGGCTGTCTTGTTTATAATGACAGACCAACTACCTGTCGTTATTATCCATTAGGGGTAACAACTCTTTCACATCAGGAAGATTCAGATGGGAAAGATTTTTATTTTTTTGTAAAAGAACCACACTGCAAAGGATTTGAAGAAGAAAAAGAGTGGACAATAAAAGAATGGAGGCTTGATCAGGGAGTTGATATACACGATGAAATTAATGCTGAATGGACAGAATTTTTAGTTAGAAAAAGATCTTTTCCTGCTAATATCAAACTTACAGAACAGAGCAAAAAAATGTTTTTTATGGCGAGTTATAATATTGATAAATTTAAAAGTTTTGTTTTTGACAGCTCATTTCTTACAAAATATAAATTAGATGAAAAAACAGTTGAAAAAATTAAATCTGATGAAATTGCTCTGTTACAATTTGCTCTTGAATGGCTTAAATTTGTATTTTATAAAACAGGTGATAAGTTTGGCACAAAACAAAAATAGTTGCTTTGTTTAAGGAACTTGTAAAAAAGAATAAGGGTATTTTTTTGCAAGTTCCCTTACATTCCTTAAAAAAGCTAAAGGAATAATAATGTTAAAAACAGGATTTGTCGGCTGGCGTGGTATGGTTGGATCTGTTCTTATGAACAGAATGATAGAAGAAAATGATTTTTGTGGATTTGAGCCTTTGTTTTTTACAACATCACAAGCAGGTCAAAAATGTTCTGATATAGGTATTGATATACCTGTTCTTCAAGATGCTTATGACATTTCAAAGCTTTGCCAGATGGATATTATTGTTACCTGTCAGGGAAGCAGTTACACAGAAAAAGTTCTTCCTGATTTAAGAAAATGCGGGTGGAATGGATTTTGGATAGATGCTGCATCCAAAATGCGTATGGATAAAGATAGTATTATTGTCTTAGACCCTGTAAATAGTGAAGTTATAGACAATGCTATTAGCTCCGGGATTAAAAACTTTATTGGAGGGAACTGTACAGTAAGTCTTATGCTTATGGCTGTAGGCATCCTTTTGAAAAAGGGGTTAGTTGACTGGATCACTACAATGACTTATCAGTCAGCATCAGGTGCAGGTGCAAAAAACATGCGTGAACTTTTATCTCAAATGAATTGTATTGGAGAAAAGTTAAAAAATCTTGTTGATGATCCACAAGTGCCAATACTTGCAATTGATAAAAAAGTGACTCAAACTATATTATCTTCTACTTTTCCTGTAAAAAACTTTCCTGCTCCTCTTGCTGGAAGTGCCATACCATTTATAGATAAACTTATGGATTCAGGCCAGACACGAGAAGAATGGAAAGGATGTGCTGAAACCAATAAGATTTTACAGACAACAACAGATAAACCTGTCCCTATAGATGGCATCTGTGTGCGTATTGGTGCTATGAGATGTCACAGCCAGGCATTAACAATAAAATTGAATGAAAATATTGATTTAGATGAAATATGTCAAATGATAGAAGAATCCAATAAGTGGGTAAAAATTATTCCGAATACACCCGATGATACAGCAAAATATCTTACACCGGCTGCTGTAGCCGGAAATCTGAATATAGCATTGGGTCGAATAAGAAAGCTCAATATAGGTCCAAAATATCTGTCAGCTTTTACAGTAGGAGACCAGCTTTTATGGGGAGCCGCAGAACCAATCAGAAGAATTTTTAAAATCATAGTCTTAAAACAAACAATATCTTAAAGAAAATATAGTTATATTCCAAGTCAATAGTGTCCGGTTAGGAAATTGCAAGAAACAAAATAGGTAAAATACGGAAAGTTTACTTGTTTTTTCCGCTATTTTATTCAATACGCTACAAAAACAAGTAAACTTCCCTTTCTCAAGATTTTAACCGGACACTACTATAGTCCACAAGATTCAGGTCAGATAAAAATAAAGTAATACTTTATAACATCGACAGGCGGATGCAAAACACTAATTTATCCAATTTCTGCGTTA
>DAOWNP010000112.1 GCA_030642545.1 Desulfobacteraceae bacterium
AATAATAGATAGTGGATTATCAGACACAAAAGGAGGCCGGCTGGCAGCACACTCATATAAAACAGCGCCCAGTGCATACAAATCACTGTGGCAGCTTTCATTAAACCGAATTCTGCCTGTCTGTTCTGGTGCAAGATAAGGTAAAGTCCCGCATTTATATTGATTATTCTGAATAAAGCTGCTAAGACAGCTTATATCTGATACTCTTATATCATCAATCAGATGAACACTCACAGGGTTTTCCTGAAGCAGAATATTACCCGGCTTGACACTTTTATGAATCAATGCTGCCTTGTGCCTGACAGCAAGACAATCAGCGAGTGCAACACCTATTTCAAGCAATATTTTTATATCAATCTTTTTGCGGTCAGCCAGCCATTTAGAAAGAACCTGCCCTTCACAAAAAGGAGAGATCAGCAGTAATGCCCCGTCACTATCTGTCTGCAGCTCCGGCACAATCACTTGTTTTATATTTAACTGCATAAGATGTGCTATCTGTTGTTCAATACGCTCTTTGATACCATCTAATGCAAATTCTGGCCTGATTTTTTTTATGAAAACAGACTCTTTTGGGTTTTCATTTTTTGATAGAAAAACCTCTGCTGTCAGGCTTTCCCCTATCTTTTGAATTGTTGTTAGCCCTGTTTTTCCCAATATATTTATCATGGGTAAGCTCACTGATATTTATTATCAGAACCTTTTATTTTAAAATTGATAAGATATTTTTTTCTTGATAAGAAATTTTAGAATATTATATCCAACAACTGTTTATATGTCAATAAACAAGAAAAGGGAGGGGATCTCTATCTGACTCTTTTTCCTCTTAATAAAATTGTTACGATTTATTATTATTTCCCCATAAAGGGTCATTACCGAACCTTTCAAACCACCAGTCTTCACCTGATAAATAATTTTTGATCTCTTTTTTTTCAAAGGAATATTTATACTGATTACAATAAATAGTAATGGTTTTATAAGCAGCAATTATTTTTATAGCCATTTCATTACATTCTTCATTATTCTCTTTGCATTTATCAGGGTGCCATTGAGCAATAAGCTCTCTGTATTTTAATTTTATCTCTTCTTTTGATGCCCGATCAGGAAGTTTCAGTAACTCTTTGGCCTCAATAATATCTTTATATTTAATCGTCAAAATTATCCCCTTTATTACACTGAATTTGCAATTATGAGATATTGTACAGATGGCAAGTCACATTGTTCTAAATAAAAACAGGTTGACAAACAAAACCCATCAGACACCTTTTGTAATATAAGGTGCATAATCTTTTGAATTAAGAGTTTTTAGTGCATTTATTGCAGCTTTTTTCTGATTTTTATATTTTTTTGCTTTTTTAAATACATCTATCGCGCTATCAATTTTTTCATCATACCACAAACAAAATCCCTGCATTAGATAAGCTTGTCCCGGGTATTTTAATTTTTTTGATGCCTGGTAAAAAAAGGCGGCTGCTTGTTGAAACTCTTTTTTATTATACAAAACCCACCCTTTCATCATTAAAAGCTCACCGTCTTTTTTTATATTAAGCCCACAATCAATCCATTTTAAAGCTTCATTTTCATTGTTCATCCGCTGGCAGCAATACACAATTTTTTTTATAATATTTATATCTTTTTTTTCTTTAAAAACAGATTTATAATATTCTAAAGATTCTCTTGGTATAGATTCAGAATAATTCAAATCTCCTATTAACTGTTTTTCAGCAGGTAAAAGAGATTTAAGATAGCTGTAAACTGTTAAAGCTGACAAAGCTTTATCATGCCTGTTATTAGTTAATTGAACATGGCCAAGCCCTTTCCACCATTTCGGTTCAGCAGGATATTTTTTTGTAAGATACTTTGCATATTTTAAAGCCTCTTTTTCCATTGAAAGAGACAAATACTGATAAAGAAGTATCTCCTGCCATCTTTTTTGCCTTTTCCCAGTTAGATTAAAAGCAAGCTCTTTTATATAAGGTAGTGCTTTTTTGTAAAGTTTGCAGGCAAAATATGCCTGAACAAGCCCCTCGTTCCATAAAAGTTTAACTTGATCTTTATGATCTTTTAAAAGCCTTTCAAAAAGAAAAACAGCTTTTTTATTTTTATTTGCCGAAGAAAAAGATGCACCAGCATAATACAATGCTTCAGGATTTTTAGGTTCACTATTCATATATCCTTTTAAAAAACATTCCCCTGCCTTTTCATACATGTTTAATTCATATCTGCATTTAGCAAGATTCATCCATGCAGGAGAATATTTATCATATTTTTTTACACATAATTCATAACAAAATACAGCCCTTTTATAATTACCTAAAACAAGATAATTATTACCCATGGCAAAATCAATTAAAAAATGGCTGCTCTGTTTTGTTTTTTTATTTCCTTTATCTGATGCTCTGTATTTTTTTAAAACATCTAATGATTCATTGTATTTTTTTTGAGCAAGTAACTGCTGGCTTTTAAAAAGCACTATTCTGACAGAAAAAGGTGCTTTTTCTTCAATATTGGCATAAGCATTAAAACAAATAGATAAAAACAGTATAGATACGGCTGTTTTTAAAAATATCTGTTTTTTCATAATTTTTTTAAACATTTTAGTTTTTATCTTTCAAAAACATACTTAATTGTTCTGTTTACCAGTGTTTCAACAGCAATACCATTTACAGTTCCAGGTAAAAATTTCCAACCTTTTACACACCTTTTGGCACTACTGTCAAAAACATCTTCAGGTACAGCTTTTAAAATTTTTACAGAACGAACAAACCCCTCTTTGGTAACTATAAACCCAACCCTGACCCAGCCCTCAATCCCCCTCTGTTTTGCACGCATAGGATATACCGGAGGTATATTAACAAGAGGTGTTAACGGTCTGTCAAGATCACTTACTCTAAAAATTGATCTTACTCTGGCTATATTTAATTCTTTCATAGCTGGAGCATTTACTGCAAAAATATTTGCGGGAAGCTTTGTATTAATTTCAAATTTATTCACAATCTCATTTATCATTAATTGATTAACCTGAGTTTTTATTTTCTCTCTTACAATTTTTTTCGGCTGCATAATTACCTTGGGCTTTTTAGGTATCTCCTTTTTAACTTTTTTCAGCCGGATAAAATTTACTTTTTCAAAAATCTCGTAAGAATCATTTTTTTTAGGTACTTTATTTGTAAGCAGAGGCATTAAACTAAACAAAGCAAGGTTCATCCCAATAGAAAATGCAAATGCATATTTCCAGAATCTATTAAAATCTTTTTTTAAATAGTCAAACATAATAATCTGTTAATTAAGTTAAAATATTTTATTCAGGCAGACTTGCTGCAATAGAAACATTTTTTGCTCCTGCCATTTTACACTCATCCATAGCTGTTATTACTGCTCCTGTAGTACTTTCTTTATCTGCAACTATAATAACTCCTGATTCAGGATTTTCAGCTAATGCTCTTTCCACATTCATCCTGACAGATCTTATATCAATCTCTTTTTTATTAATAAAGACCCTGTTATCCTTGGAAATCCCCACCATAATAACAGATTTTGTACGAGCTTTAGCAGTTGAGGCTGACGGTCTATTCACATCTACCCCTGTCTCTTTAACAAAGCTTGTGGTAACAAGAAAAAAAATTAGTAAAATAAATACCATATCAATTAATGGTGCCATATTTAATTCAACCGGTTTTCTATTCTGCCTTCTATATTTTGATATATTAAGCATTTTCCGTAAATCTTCTCCTGAAAAAATGATATAGATTTTAATAGCTATAATTAAACAGAACGTTTAAGATATAATCCAATCTATCTCTGCCTATTTGTGGAAGTTATTTCATCCACATCCCTAAACAGAACGTTTAAGATACAACCCTAACGAATCCACACGTTTTTTTAATTTTCCTGACCTTGTCTGCAAAAAATTATGCATATATAAACCAGGCATAGCTACCAGCAACCCTGTTTGTGTTGTTATTAAAGCTTCTGAAATTCCACCTGCCATTGCTTTTGCGTTTCCTGTCCCAAACGTTGAAATAACATCAAAGGTTGTAATCATACCAATTACAGTTCCCAAAAGCCCTAAAAGCGGTGCTATTCCTGCAAGAATACCAATTATAGACAAATAAGCATCAAGCTTCCCTTGAAAATTTAAAATAATCTCATCTATGATATATCTATCTAAATGACGTACACCGCTTTTTTTCTTTAAATACTCATTTACAATTACAGAAGCAGCACCCTTATATTTTTTATCTGGAAATATACCGGTTTTAATAAAGTTTTTTGCCATACTATGGCTCATATTCTTAAAATAAAGCCTTTTAAAAAATAAAACCCTGTTTATAATAAGCAGCCACATTAACAGTGATATAATAATTAAAGGAGCCATAACAACTCCTCCGCACTGCATATATTCCATTAAATTGTAAAAATGGTTTAAAATAATTTCTAACATAGCTTTAAGATCTGTTTTTTTCTAAAATATTTATAAAAGCTATGGATTTTTCTTCCATTTGAGAAATAATATTTTCCACCATCCTCAAAAGCATATTATGAGCAAGCATTACAGGAATAGCTACAGCAAGCCCAATCATAGTTGTTACCAATGCTTCGGAAATTCCTCCTGACATCATTTTCGGATCACCTGTCCCAAAATAAGTTATCACATGAAAGGTGTTTATCATGCCTGTTACTGTACCTAAAAGTCCCAAAAGAGGTGATATGGATGCGAGCATACCAAGTGTTGATAAAAACCGCTCAAGAGTTGGAATCTCTTTTAGTATTTTTTCCTGAATCAGGCTTTCTAACTCTTCACGGCTGCACTCTTTATTATTAATTCCAGATAATATTAATGACGCAACAGGCTTGTTTTTAAATTTATTACACAACAAAGCACACTCTTCCCATTTATCTCTTTCAATAAACCAATTGATTTTTTTAATAAAACTATCCGCATCCATTTTTTTTCTAAGCAAAAATATTATTCGCTCTATTACAATAAACAGAGATATAACAAAAATACCAATTATGGGGTAAACAATTGGCCCGCCTTTTTTAATCTGTTCAAAAAGGCTAAGGCTGTGGGTAATCTGCCTTAAAGCAGCTCCTTTTGATATATCAATATAAACAGACTCTGACTTACCCTCCATATATTTTTTTATATTTTTTGACATAGATGAGCTGGGAAGCTTAGATAAAGCAAAAAGTGATCCGCTTTTATTCCCTGATATAAGAAACCCAACTTCATTATCAATCTTATAAGCTGCGGTAAAATTACCCAGCACAAGAACATCTGATAATTTTTCCACCCCTTTCCGGTTAAAAATATTTACTTTTTCAATTCTTACCTGACCCGACTTATCAATCTCATCAAAAAGAGCATCTGTTAATCTATTAATTTCACTCATCTCCGGAAACCTGTCCTTGTTCATAATCATAGGAGCTATCTTTCTCCTCTCATGATTAAAAGAATCTTCAAGGCTCTGAGCAAAGATAGAATCTGCATCCTTTGCACTAATTCTAATAGAACCTACAAGCTCAGATGATACCTCAATCTTCTTATCAAGCTCTGCTTTAATCTTATCTCTCTTTTTAATTATCTGTTTAATTTTTTTACCAAGAGCAAGATTTTTTTTCGTAAGAGTCCTGTTTTGGAGTTTTATTTCTTTAACAGCTTTTTTTAAGGCTTTTTTATCCTTATAAATAGCCTTTTGTATTTTTAAAGCAAATTTTTTTGCTTTATTTCTCTCTATCTCTGCTTTTTTAACCAACTCAGCTCTTTTTTGCATTACCTGTTTTTCAATTACACGCACATCTTTACAAAAAACTGTAGAAACACAAACAGAGGTGATTAATGAGGTAATTAATATAGATAGAAACAGTAACCATATAAATCTATTCATCTATTCCAACCCTTCCCAAAGGCAGACACAAAAGCTGAACCGGCCTGTATTTTAAACCAATTTCAAAAGCTGCATTTATACTGGAATTATATTTTTGCGGTAATATCATCCATTTTAACTCACCATGGTTAAAATACCCAAACCGTTTGTGGTCAAGTGACTGAAAAAAAAGAGAAAGTCTGCCTAACCGCAAAATTTTTACCTGTATGTCTTTTTCTTCAACTTTTATCATAGAAGAGTAAACTTCTATTGAACTCCCGTACTCAGCCTCAATAATCAAAGTTTCCATTACTTTTCTGTATTTTTCACTAACAGACTCTTGTGTATTATCAAGTATTTTTTTAAGATTTGTCAGGCGCACACTACGCTCTTTCAAAAGAAAGGGGAGATGAAATTCATATACATTTTTTAAGTTTTCATAAACATTTTCAAGATAAGGAGTAAGCTCTTTTAAAACCTTTGCATGTTCTTTTATCTGAACAGTCATTAAATCAATAGATTCAGAAACATCTTTTATCTCGTTTGACAATTTGACATTAGCCTGTTTTAACTCCTCCTGTTTTTCCACCTGCTTTTTATATCTGTTTAAAAGAACCTCTTTTTCAGATACCCACCTGTCTTCATTTTTTTGAGTCTTCTGACGTGTTTTTATAGTTTTTTCAACAGAAAACAGTACTTTTTCTGAGGTTGTTTCACAAAAAGCAAAACCTGCACAAAAAATAAATAATATTAATGTGCAGGTCATAGTTTTAACCTTTATTAAACTTGTTTTCATTCTCGTATCTGCCCTTATAAAATAGATAATTAAAAAAAGCTTATATAAACCATTTTATTTTGGACCCTTGTATAATTATTAAACATATCTATATTACCTTAAAATATGCTTAATAATTGCTGAATACGAGAAGCTGCCTTTATTCAACAATTTTATAAGGCAAGTTATCTGACTTCTGATTACTGACATTCCTTATTTCAAAATTATCAGACACAGTTACAGAAAAGGATCCGTTTCCGAATTTTCACGGAATTACTTATTAAGTTATTTATATAACACCCTAAAAAAATATATATATATTTATCAATAAAGTAAAAGTCAATCAAATTTTATTCTTTTACTTTTTCTACGAAAAAAACAAAGGCTTTTAAATTTACCTTGTCTATAAAATATTTTTCCCATATATTATATTTTTAAATTTTCGTAAAAATATGATTATTGTAAGTTACAGTTTTTTTAAAAAAAAATAATTTCAGGGAATCCTTATATAATGGACATGATTAAAAACACCTGTAAAAAGGCAGACGGATCAACAGGCATTGATTTTATAAGATCAATAATACAGAATGATTTAAAAGATAATAAAGAGATGATCATAACAACAAGGTTTCCTCCTGAGCCTAACGGATATATTCATATAGGACACGCAAAATCTATATATCTGAATTTCAGTATTGCAAATGAAAACAACGGAATCTTTAATCTTAGATTTGATGATACAAATCCTGCAAAAGAAGATATTAAATATGTAGAATCAATAAAAGCTGATCTCAAATGGCTCGGAATTGACTGGGGAAATAATATTTATTACTCTTCAGATTATTTTGATAAATTACATACATATGCCATAAAACTAATAAAAAAGCAAAAAGCTTATGTATGCAGCTTAAACGCAGATCAAACAAGAGAGTTTCGTGGAACACTTAAAAAGCCTGGTACAAACAGTCCATACAGAAACAGAACAATTGACGAAAACTTAG
>DAOWNP010000049.1 GCA_030642545.1 Desulfobacteraceae bacterium
CACATAATAGTCCGATTTTAAAAATTGGCACAAGACCAGAGGCCGTAGATAATACTAATCGTATATCTACGACCGATAACGCAGTGAAATTATTTATGTGACAGGCTATAATTAAACTTTGGAGTATTTTAATGACAGGCAGTGAAATACGCAGTAAGTTTCTAAAATATTTTGAAAAGCATGAACATAAAATAGTAAGAAGTGCATCTCTTATACCTCATGCTGATCCTACTTTGCTTTTTACTAATGCTGGTATGGTGCAGTTTAAAAGGACTTTTTTGGGAGAGGAAAAGTTAAAATACAGACGTGCTGCATCTTCTCAAAAATGTGTAAGAGCAGGTGGTAAACATAATGATTTGGAAAATGTAGGTTATACAGCAAGACATCATACTTTTTTTGAAATGCTTGGTAATTTTTCATTTGGTGATTATTTTAAGGAAAAAGCTATTACTTTTGCCTGGGATTTGATTATAAACGGATATAAAATCAGTCCTGAAAATTTGTGGATATCTGTTTATAAAGATGATGACGATGCCTATAATATATGGAATAAGAACATTGGTGTAAAGACTGATCGTATTGTACGCCTCGGAGATAAAGATAATTTTTGGTCAATGGGTGATACAGGTCCATGCGGGCCATGCAGTGAAATTCATATTGATCGAGGTAAAGAGTTTGGCTGCAAAAAATCAGATTGTAAGGTGGGGTGTGAATGTGACAGATTTTTAGAAATCTGGAATCTTGTCTTTATGGAGTACAATAAAGACAATAAAGGGAATATGGAGCCTTTGCCTGAACCGAGTATAGATACTGGTATGGGGCTTGAGCGTCTAACTTCTGTTATTAATAATACTCCTACAAATTATGAAACCGATCTTTTTTATCCAATAATAAAGAAAATCGAAGATATTTGCGAAATAAAAATGGGGGAAAGTGCAGAAACTGAAGTAGCTGTTAAGGTTATTGCAGATCATAGTAGAGCAGCAGCTTTTTTAATAGGAGATGGTATTCTGCCTTCAAATGAGAGACGCGGATATGTATTGAGGAGAATTATACGAAGAGCTATCCGTTATGGTCGCAACCTGAATATGACCAAGCCTTTTCTTTATCAAACTGCTCAAGAGGTTGTAAAACATATGGGTGATACTTACCCTGAACTATCTGATGCAGATTCGTTTATAACAACTGTAATTAAAAATGAAGAGATACGGTTTGCTGAGACTTTGGATTATGGGTTAAAGCTTCTTTATGAAACAATTGAAGATTTAAATGCCAAAGGTCGTACCACAATTCCCGGAGATGTTATTTTTAAGCTTTATGATACTTATGGGTTTCCTGTAGATATAGTAAAAGATGTTGTAAGAGATAAAAAAATGTCTCTTGATATGGATGAATACCAGAAAAACATGGAAAATCAGCGAAAGCAGTCAAGATCAGTTACCGGATTTTCATCTGTTAGTGATGTTTATAAAAAGTTTTCAGCAAAAGGGATAATACCTGAATTTGTAGGGTATGAGTCTTTGTTAGCTGCTGCTGATGTACTTGTTTTAGTAAAAGATGGCAAAGAAATAACAGAAGCAGTTTGCGGAGATGAGATTGAACTAATTACAGATAAAACACCATTCTATGCTGAATCAGGCGGCCAGATGGGGGACTTGGGGAAAATAACAGCCGATAATCTTGAAATAGAAGTTGATGATACAGTTAAAGATCCAGCAGGTTTGATCATTCATAAGGCAAAAGTGGTTTCAGGTAAAGTTTTAAAAGGACAGAAGGTTTTATTGTCTGTATTTGAAAACAGACGAAATATGACAGCTTTAAATCATACAGCAACGCATATTTTGCAGGCTGGTTTAAGACAGGTTGTCGGGGATCATGTAAAACAGTCCGGATCTATGGTCGCATCAGACAGATTGCGATTTGATTTTTCTCATTTTTCAGCTCTAACAGCTGAGCAGTTAAATCAGGTAGAAGCATATGTAAATGAAAAGATCAGAAAAAATTTTGCTGTAGATTCTGTTGAGATGGATCAGGAGACAGCGTTTAAAACTGGTGCAACAGCACTGTTTGAAGAAAAATATGGAGATATCGTAAGGGTTGTCTCTATAGGGCAATTCAGCAGTGAGTTTTGTGGCGGAACTCACACAAAAAAAACAGGGGATATTGGTCTTTTTAAAATTGTATCAGAGGCAAGTGTTGCAGCAGGTATCAGAAGAATTGAAGCTATAACAGGTGCGGCTGCTATATCTAATATCCAAAAAACTGAAGAGATAATGTTTGATCTTGTAAAATGTTTGAAAGCTACGCCTGAAACATTAATTGCAAAAACAGATAAAATTATAAAAGAGCAAAAATCTCTTGAAAAGGAAGTTGAGAAATTAAAGGCGAGTATTGCTGTAATTTCGGCAGGCAGTGATAATCAAGATGTAAAAGAGATAAAAGGTATTAAAGTTTTAGCTCAAAAGGTAAATGTTGATAATCCTGCTGCTTTAAGAGAACTTGCAGATAAATTTAAAGATAAAATTAAATCTGGAATTGTTGCTTTAGGGGCAAATGCTGGTTCTAAAGTGATGCTTGTTGTCGTAGTAACAAAAGATCTTACAGATCAGTTTCATGCAGGAAAACTCATAAAAGAGATCTCAAAAATAGTTGGAGGCGGTGGTGGGGGAAAACCTACAATGGCTCAGGCAGGTGGTAAAAACCCTGAAAAAACAGATGAAGCTGTAAAACATATTTATACATTGATTTGATCTTTTTTTAATTTGGTAATTCCTTCATTATAACTTTGATTTTAGAACTGAGTTTTAAAAAAAGATCTGCAAGTTCAGGATCAAAAAATGTGCCGCGGCAGACTTTGATTTCTTTAAATGCTTTTTTTGCAGACCATGCCTCTTTATATGGGCGTGTGGAAGTTAGGGCATCAAAAACATCACAGAGGCAGGCGATTCTTCCTTCAAGAGGTATATCTTTTCCTGAAAGACCATTTGGATAACCTGTCCCATCCCATTTTTCATGGTGGGTTAAAGCTATTCTTTCAGCCATTATGATGATTTCAGATTTGCTTCCTGCAAGCATTTTAGAGCCTGTTGTAGGATGGATTTTCATTATTGCCCATTCATCGGCAGTAAGTTTTCCAGGTTTTAGTAAAATATTATCAGGTACTCCTATTTTACCTAAATCATGCATGGTACTGGCAAGAGCTATCATGGCAGATTCTTCTTCTGAGAGTCCGCAGGCTAAGGCCAGTAGCTTGCAGTAGTTAGACATTCGTTTTACATGGTTACCTGTTTCTTCATCTCTGAATTCAGCGGCAGTAGAAAGACGCTCAATTATTTCTATTTGAGCATCTTCGAGTTCCCTGGTGCGTTCTTTTACCTTTTCATCAAGAATTGTATTTTGACTTTCTAAGGCTTCAAGAGCATTTTTGAGCATAAGATGCGTTTTTATTCTTGCTTGTACTTCTGTAATATCAAATGGTTTTGTAATATAATCTACAGCACCTAATTCAAAGCCTTTGGTTTTATGGTCTAAATCTCCAACAGCAGTGATAAAAATTATTGGAATTTTTTGTGTTACCGGATTTTCTTTTAATTTGCGGCACACTTCAAATCCATCCATTTCAGGCATTAAAATATCAAGAAGAATTAAGTCTACTTTGTGAGATTTGACATATTGAAGTGCTTTTTGTCCATCTAAGGCTACACCAAGTTTGTATTTATCTTTTAATGTTTGAACAAGAATGTCAATATTAATTTTTGTGTCGTCAACAAGAAGTATTTTATTGTTTGATAATGTTTTCATAATATTATTTTTATAACTAACTGGTTATTGTTTTATTAAGAATTATTAATGTGTTTTGGGCTGTTTCAAAATCATAGTCATTGATATCTTGCTGGAGTGTATTTAAGATACTGTTAAATTCTGGTTTAAGAGTATTATGCAGACTTCCAAATTGTTTTAATTTATTTACTATCACTTCCGATTCTACAGGATCCATATTTTTTAAGACATTGTCAAGATCATTTATAGTTTTATTTAATAAATCTGTATCTATTTTTATATTAATACTATCCGCTTTTGTATTAATAACAGCGGGGGCGGTTTCATTTTGAGATGTGAGAGTGTTTATGGATTTGTTGATCTCAGATAAAGCTGTATCTACGGACACAAGCTTTGTTAAAATATTTTGTTTGTCTTTGATATCACAGGCGTCTTCAAGAGCTTTTGAAGCAAGAAACAGATTTTCTGCTGAGATATTTCCTGATGCTCCTTTTAAAGAGTGAGCTTTAATTTTTGCTGCTTTATAATCTTCTAAATTAATAGATGAGCGAAAATCATCTGAAAATTCTTTGTAAAGATTGTTAAAATCAGAAAGTATTTTAATATATATATCCCATGCACCGTTTAATCTTTCAACTCCTTTTTTTATATTTAATCCGGGAAGAGTGTAATTATCAAAATTGTTTTTATAGTTAAATGTTTTTTTTAAGTGATGATCTGAAATATTTTTAAGTTTTTTTATATTTTTTTTCATAACTTTAAAAAGCTCTTTTTGATCTATTGGTTTTGTTATATAATCATTCATTCCCGATTCTATACATTTTTCACGGTCTCCATACATGGCATGTGCGGTCATGGCAATTATTGGGAGATGATTGTTTTTCATCTCTTTTCTGATAAATTGAGTTGTTTCCAGCCCATCCATTTCAGGCATTTGAACATCCATAAGAACAATATCAAATTCCTGTTTTTTAATTGTGTCTATTGCTTCAAACCCATTACAGGCTTTTACTACAGTTATATTTTCAGCTTCAAGAATTTCGGTTGCAACCATTTGATTAATAGGATTATCTTCTACAAGCAGTACACAGGTATTTTGAAAAATGGTGGAAGATGATTTATGTTTTTCATAATTTATATCAGGTATTGAGGTGTATCCTAATATTTCCATTGTGGTATTAAAAAGTATAGATGGTTTTACGGGTTTCATTAAAAGATGTTCAATCCCAACTTTTTTGGCACGGTCAAAAAATGTGGATTGTTCTAAGGAGCTTATAATAATAATAGGTGGAACAGGAATGTTTTTTTGTTTTTTTATTTTTTCGATAAAAGTTATCCCGTCTACTCCTGGAAGTTTTATATCAGAAATGATAATTTTATATTCTCCTCTTGTTTCAGACTCATAAAATTTTTTCAAACCTATTTCAGCTGTGTTTGCAAGATCTGTATAAAAACCAAATGATTCAAGATATCTTTTTATTATCAAAAGAGTTGTAGGATTGTCTTCAACAATAAGTATTTTTTGATTATATAAATTTGGGGGGATTTTAGCAGATGGTTCAGATTCCAATATAACGGGCATGAATTTGGCTGTAAAATAAAAAGAACTTCCTTTTCCAGGAATACTTTCTGCCCATATTTTTCCATTCATCAATTCAACTATTTTGCTGGATATGGCAAGACCCAACCCAGTTCCGCCAAATTTTCTTGTAGTTGAACTGTCAGCTTGTGTAAAAGCCTGAAAAAGTTTCCCCTGCTGTTTTTCGTTAAAACCTATACCTGTATCTTTTACTGTAAATAGTAGTATTAATTCCTCTGCACCCGATTTTTGTCTATTCACAGAAAGACAGATTTCGCCTTTTTTAGTGAATTTTATGGCGTTTGAGAGAAGGTTTACAAGAATTTGTCTAAGCCTTAAAGGATCTGACATCATTTTTTGAGGAATATTATCTGCTATATCAACTATTAACTCAATTCCTTTTTTTTGTGTTTTGTTTACAAACATATCTGTTACATCTTCAATAACATCTCTTAAAGAAAACACGATATTATCAAAGGAGAGTTTGCCTGCATCTATTTTGGAAAAATCTAAAATATCGTTTATTAAACCAAGTAAAGCGTTTGCTGAAGACCTGATTATTCTAACGTATTCGGTCTGTTTTAAAGTAAGATCTGTTTTAGTAACAAGATCGCTCATACCTATAATTGCATTCATTGGGGTTCTTATTTCATGACTCATGTTGGCTAAAAACTCACTTTTAGCTTTTGCAGATGCATCTGTTGCGTCTTTTTCTTTTTGAAGTATGAATTTTGATTTTGTTACTAATCCAATTGCTATAACAAGAATGACAGCAATAGCCATAAAAGAGTAGACCAGAGTTAATGAAATTGATGCTTCATGTTCAATTTCATCTGTAGCTTTGTCCATTTCACTCCAGCCTGAGCTGTAAATTATTTTTGAAAGCTTTATTATGACAGGTGCTATTGGGATTATAGCCTGTTTTACTTCCTGATCCATCTTATTAGTAACAGATACGACTCCTTCAAAATTATCCATGTAGTCTTCAATTGAAAACATAAGATTACTGTTATTTTTATAAAAAGGATCTTTTCTGAAATTTTGCAGAAATATCGTTAACATATTAACAGTATCTTTTGATGTGGATAGCTTATAGCTATTCATATAGTTTTGAACTTTAAAACGAATATCCATAAAGAGAAGAGAAAGATCAATCTCTTTTTTTTTACTGTTTTTTGTTTTTAATTTTAATTGATTATGAATTATACTTCCAAGTTCATTTATTTTAATATTGTTTTCATTTCTATATCTGTATCTTAAAACAAGATTTCTGTATTTTTTAATATAATTATCAGTTAAATTGTTAATTTGTTTTATTATTTCAATTTCATCAGGTTTAACAATAACCTTTTTGGCATGGGCAAGTGTTTTTTTTAGATTGGTTATACTTTTTTCTGCAGCAATATTATCATCTTCGTTATTTCTGTTAATATAATTTTCTACAGAATTTCTCATTGTAAGTATATTGGATTCAATGGATGAGGCAATTTTAACTTTTACAGATACCTCTTTTGTGAGAAATTTAACTTTTTTATCAAGTGAATTTGACTGGAATATTGAAATAAATCCAATTATAAATATAACCAGTATAAGAGCAAAATATACAGTAAAGCTTTTTATTGAGGAGATATTATTACTAACCGCCATGACTTTTGTTTAGAACCTTATATCCATAAGAAGATAACTGTTTTTTACTGTCATATTGCTTCCTTGCTGACTTCCCCATATAAAATAAGGGTTGTAATAGTCATAATCAAAATATACTCCTCCAACTCTTAAAAACATATGTTTCTTAATAATAGGCTGAATATAATAAATTTCAAAGACACTGCCGTTTACTCCAAGTTTGTTTATTATCTCTCCGCTTCCTGAAATCATTATTGCACCTAAAAAATGTTCGGAGCCATAGTTGTATTCAAACCCGATTTTAGGAAAATTCAAAACCTCGATTGGTATTTTGTATCTTATTCCTGCATAAACTGCATGACCATATCTGTTTTCACCAAGATTTCCACTCAAAGAATCACTAAAAAGACCAAGCTCTGCAACAGGCACTATACCACCAAATTCGGGATTATACATGCCTAAAATTGTACCCTGATCTGATTGATTTGCTTTTTGATAAGAAAAAGATGCGAAAAAATCAAGTCCGGAATTTATTATATTTTTAAGTTGTAGATGAATATTATATAAATCAACATCACATGTACTTTCGGGATAACTAAGTACAGAAAACCCGGTTGATGGATCAACATTGATAAGGGGTCTTACTTTCCATATTTTACAAAAGCTTGCCCATAAAATTGAATCATCCAAAGATGGTATTTCTGTCTCATACGCAAAAGCAATTGATCTTGTATCATCTATTGCGATTCCTTTATAATTTTCAAAGTTTTGGTATGATTTGGTGTACCCTACCCTGAACATACTGTTATTTAATCCGGTTATATTATCAGTATCTATATTTAATATTATACCATCATTTTCACCATCTAAAAAAAGTTTTGGCCATGTGGCTTTTCTTGTCGTGTTTTCTCTAAATTCGCTGGGAGGACCTTCACTTGTTGGAATACGGCCTACAGTAAAAGAGACAGGAAGAGTATCTAAAAAATAATCAACATATGCCCTCTCCACATGAATATTGCCAGAGGCATCAGGTATGCTCGGTTTGTTTGAATCAAAAAGCAGTGCACTATAGTTTGTATCGCCAGCTAATTTAAAATAACTTAACCTGCCGTGAAATATTAAATTTTGGGTTATATCAGAGCGCATATTAAGTCTTAGTCTGTTTGACCATAATTCGTTTATGTGTCCATCTTTTTCTTGATTATTTCCCAGATTATCTTTATATGCGTATTGATCATATGCGTATTGATCAATACGGGTTCTTAGTTCACCTCCAAGTTTAATTCGGTCTAATATGGATTTTCTTTCAACTTTATCAAGGCGTTTTGAAAAATATTCTATCTCTTCAGTTAGATACAGATAGTTATCATTTGCAGGTGTTTGATTGATATTGTTATTTAAGTTTTTCCTGATAATATCAATTTTGGAATTTATTTTTTTTTGCTGGTTTAAAATTTTTTCAATAGCGAGGAACTCTTCTCCTGAAACAGTATAATCTTTTTTATTGAATTTATTTAATATATGATCTATTTTTTTATTAATTAGCTTTTGATCCGTAAGTATTTTATTGATCTCTAATTTTTCTCCAAAGCTGTTTTGTGTTGTAGAAAATATTAGTAATATCACTATTACAAACAGCGAAGCTCTATATAATTTGGCCACTTTTTAGAACCCTCCCTTTTTTATTTTAATCTGTTTTTATCTTATGCCGGCTGCTATGGGCAGATCAGAATCTGCTGCATGATCTATGAGGTAGTTTATGATAAGAGCCAGTTCTTCTTTTGTAAATAATGAGCCTATATCTTTGTATCTTTTGTGCTTGTTTCTTTTAAAAAATCTTATCCATTGAATAGAGGCATATTTTGCAGGACTCAATAATTTTGTTTTTTGATTTTCTTCTTTACTTTGATTGTGGCATTGAGCACATTTGTTAATAAATAGTTGCTTGCCTTCAGTGCAAAATCCATTTGGATAAATAAGAAAAATGCAGAAAATAATAATAATAATAACAACAACAAACGATTTTATCATTTTAAAAAAAGCTCCTGAGTCGTATGTATGCTGAAAAGATAAATATATTTAGGAATATTAAGAAAGAAAATATGTGTTTATTGTATTGTAAAAAAATATAAAATAGATTATATTTTTAAAGTAACATATCTTGTTTATCGTTTCAAGTTAATCTTTTAATTATTTAAAATTTGTGGAGAATCACGTGAAGAGTGATATTAAATTTGCTATTGCTAATTCAGATGAATTAAAAGAGGAAATTTACAGGCTCAGGTATGAAGTTTATGCAAATGAGTTTGGTTATGAAGATAAAAATGATTTTCCTGATGGTTTAGAAAAAGATATTTATGATGAACACTCTATTCATGTTGCTGCATTGATTAATAATAAGGTTATGGGTACTGTCAGGTTGATTATGAATTCAGATATTGGGTTTCCTATTGATAAAATAGAAGGGAAAAGTTTTTATGGAAAAAAGCCTCATCCTTCAAAGATAATAGAGGCTTCACGGTTTACTGTAAGTTCCTCTTTCAGGCGGCGTAAAGAAGACAGGGTTTATGGAATAAGATCATATCTCAAAAAATCTGAAGGCGGGGTTCTTTCTGAAGATGAGAAATCATTGTTTGAAAAAGAAAGAAGGTTAGCACCTGAAATAATAAGAGGATTATTGAAAAATCTTTATCAGTTAACAAAACAGATGGAAATTACACACTGGTACGTAGTTATTGAAAAAAGGTTGTATTATATGTTTAAAAGGATGGGTTATCTTTTAAGGCAGATAGGGGAACCTGTTGATTATCATAATGCCATAAGGATCCCGTACTTGGGTATTATAAAAGAGATGGATGAGCATTTTAAAAATAAAAAACCTGAATTTTTTAAAATGTTATGTAAAGATCTTGAAGTATTTGATAAGTAAAAACTTATATCTAAACTTTATCTGAATGAAGGCTGGAAGTTCTCTGATTCTGTTTTCTAACTTACATATTTATCTTTTAATATTTTTTTTATAAAAGATGTAAGAGGTATATTAATATTATTGTTTCTTTTATTTTTAGCCGATCTTTCAATACCATGATGTGTGATGAATTGAGATGTTAAAAATAAATTATCTATATTAATTTTTTTTACAATTTCTGCCCACTCTTTTTTAGAAAAAGCAGCTAATATGGAATTTTTATATTCCTCTTTCATCAACTTATTGTAAGTTAAACCAAAAAAATTAACATGCATCCATGCAATTAGTTTAGATTTTCTGATAAGATCACGTACAGTAAAAGAGCCATTCTTTTTAACTACACGAGCCATTTCATTTAAAACAGGTAGTGGATTTTTAATATGATGCAGCATATTATGGCAAAATACAGCATCAAAACTATTGTTTTCAAAAGGGATCTTGTTGCCGTTTGCACATAGGAAACAAATTTTTTCGTCAACTTTTTCCTCTTTTGCATTATCTTTTGCTACTTTAATCATGTTGGTTGAGAGATCAATTCCTGTAAGGCTGATATTTTCAGTATATTTTGCTATTCCTATACTTATCCTGCCGGTACCACATCCAACTTCTAAAAAATTGCCGCAATCAGGGCTTGCATTTATAACTGTTTCAATAAAACCGTTATGAAGAATGGTTAAATATTTTAACGTTAGCTTATCATATGCTGCTACCTCTTCTATACTTTCCATGGCTTCTGGTTCCATGATTCGTTTAGAGTTTGAAATCATATTTTTAAAAGTCTCCCTATAATACTGTAAAGTTGTTTTATATCTTGAGAGTCCAAAGTTCTGTCGTCATGCCGGACAAAGATCCGGCATCCAGCTTCATTATGTTGTTGGAATTATTCTGGATGCAGGCTTTCGCCGGAATGACGGCAA
>DAOWNP010000190.1 GCA_030642545.1 Desulfobacteraceae bacterium
AAAATTCCTCATTTAAAAATGTATGATAAAAAAATGTTTTTACAACTCAAAATTGACTCACCCTATAAAAAATAAATGATAAAATGGATGACTCATTTTATCATTTTATAAAAATTTAGATCAATTTATATACTAAGTGTCAAGAAAAGACTTGACCCCTTTACCCCTTTACACAATAACGGTTGCAGGTAAATATATCGTAAAGGTACTGCCTTTACCTGGCATACTTTGAACAGAAACACGACCTTTATGGGCAGTTGCTATATGTTTAACAATAGACAGTCCAAGTCCGGTTCCACCGAGTTCTCTGCTTCTTGCTTTATCAACACGATAAAAACGTTCAAAAATCCGTGATAAATGTTTTTTTGGAATACCTGTGCCATTATCTATAACACTTATTAACAATTCATTATCTTTAATACATGTTGCTATCTGAATTGATGTCTCTTTTTTACTGTATTTTATAGCATTATCAATAAGGTTTATCAAAGCTTGTTCTATAAGGTGTTTATCAATTTTTATAATGATTTGATCATCAACAAAAAGTTCAATTGTTATCTTTTTTGCAGCGGCTTTTGCCTGAACAATTTGACGTACTGTATCAATTAAATTTTTTAAATTTTTTTCCTCAAGAAAAATATCTTTTTTATTGTCTCTGTTTTCTATTTTTGCAAGAGCTAATAAATCTTCTAATATGGAATCAAGACGATTAACATGTTTTATAATAATTTTTAAGAATCTTTTTCTATCTTCTTTGTTGTTTTCGTCTTCAATATCAAAAAGAGTTTCAACAAAGCCTTTAATTGCTGTAAGAGGGGTTCTTAATTCATGGGAAACATTTGCTACAAAATCTTTTCTAATTTTTTCAAGATTTCTTATTTTACTGACATCATTTAATACTAAAATTGTCCCGATACGTTTATCTGAAGCATCACAAAGAGGTGCACTTACGCTGTTTATAATCTGATCATCAGGGTTATACAAGATAAAATCACTTTCTTTGATAATATTGCTTAAAGCAGCCTTTTTTATAAATGCATGAAAGTTCGCATCCCTTATTACTTCCTGGATACTTTTTGTTTTTGCATCAGAGGCAAAAATTTTTAAAATTGTACATGCAGCATTATTAATATTTAGAATTTTATCATCCAGATCAATGGCAATCACACCTTCAGACATGCCTGATAAAACAGCCTCATATTCATTTTTTTGACTTTTAACGGCATTCAGTTGTTTTTCGAGTTTATATGCCATCTGGTTCATTGAATCAGCAAGCTCTGCAAATTCAGCAATAAAAGGTTTATGCAGCCTGTGCTTTAAATTTGATGAAAAAAGGGCAGCCCCTTTTTTCATCTCTTCAATTGGTTTGCTGATCCATTTTGAAACAAAAAAACTTAGTATAGATGCAATTAATGCAATAAAAAAACCAATCCGTATAATACGTGCCTGAATTTTATCAATGGTATTGTATATTGATGTTATCGGTAATGAGATACGTAAAACAGCAATTATTGAGTTTTTTAAAAAAAGAGGAATAGATACATACATCATGCGTATTTTCAATGTTTCACTGTCTCTTATAGATGATCCAACAGTACCGCCTATCGCAGTTAATATTTCAGGCCGGTTCAGGTGGTTTTCCATTAAAGAGGGGTCTTCTTCAGAATCACCAATAACTTTACCCGTAGGGAGAATAACTGTAATGCGTGTAGATGAAGATTTGCCGATTTTTTTACATAAATCGTCAAGAGATTTTGAATTTAAAGGTGTTAAAAAGCTGGATATTTGATTGTTTAAAAGTTTACCTCGGACAATAAGATCTTTTTCTGTTCTTTCAAGAAAAAAATTTTCTATAAAATGTGATGAATATAGCAATACAGCTAATAAAGATATAATAATAATAAAAAAATAAGAAGGATATAGCTGCCAGATGAGTTTTGAATTTTTTCTCATATATTATTTTCCTGTAAACCGGTAGCCAACACCTCTTACGGTTTCTATATAATTGTTAAAATTACCGAGTTTTTTACGCAGACCTGCAATTTGTACATCAACACTTCTATCGGTTACAGCATATCCTTCTCCTTTTACTGCATCAACGATCTGGTTTCTTGTGAAAACCCATCCAGGATTTTTTGCAAGGAACTTAAGCACCTGAAACTCTGTAAATGTGAGATCTACTGTTTCACCCTCAATTGTTACTTCTCTCCTGCCTGAATCTATCAGGAACTCATGTATTTTCAGGACAGAATTTTTATCTTCTGTTTTTTTCTTTTTTCGTCTTAAAACAGATCTGACTCTTGCAACAAGAACTCTTGGTGAGAAAGGCTTGGTAATATAATCATCCGCACCAATTTCAAGACCTGTAACAATATCTGCTTCTTCGCCTTTTGCAGTTAGCATAATTATGGAAATCTGTTCAGTTCTCGTATCTTTTTTAAGAATTTTTGCAACTTCTAATCCATCAATACCGGGCAGCATAAGATCAAGCAGAATCAAATCGAAATTTATAGAAACAGCTTTTTTTAATGCATTTTCACCAGAGTTTGAACATGTAACTTTAAAACCATCACGAAGTAAATTATACCTGACAAGTTCGCAAATATCTTCTTCATCGTCAACAATAAGTATTTTTTTATCATAATTATCGTTCATATTTAGCTTTACCATGCCTTATGATTTCACCTTCAATAAGATAAATAACCTCTTCAGCAATATTTGTTGCATGATCCGCGAGTCTTTCTACATGCCTTGAAACAAGTAAAAGATTAATAAGGTATCCAAGATTGTCTGTATGAAGTGTCATAGCATCTTTTATTTCATCATAGGCCTTATCTTTAATCAGGTCAACTTCATCATCTAATGATAAAACTTTAAATGCAAGATGCAGATCCAGATTAACAAGAGAGTCAAGGCTCATTTTAAGCATATTCTGGGCTTTTTTTATCATTACTGAATAATCAAAAGTAAAAGAGTGTTTTTTTTGTTTTGCTATAATTTTAATGCGTTCAGCAATATTTACTGCCTGATCTCCGAGTCTTTCAAGCTCATTGTTTATTTTTATTATTGCAATTAGAAATCTTAAATCAACTGCAACAGGCTGATGAAGAGCCATGACTTTTAAACACTCTTCTTCTATTTCAACCTCTTTTTCATCTATTTGATAATCTGTTATTATAACTTTTTGAGCAAGTTCTGCGTCGTTTTTTTTAAGAGATTTGGCAGCCATTCGTACTTGCTTTTCGACCATTGCTCCAAGTGTAAGTATTGTGTTTTTTAAATTTGAGAGCTCTTTTTGAAAATGAATTGACATATTTTCCCTTTTTTTGTACTCATTTATAATTATTTATATATAAATGGCTACAGAATACAGTTGATATGGTGCTTTGTGGATACTTGTTTTTTTAACCAAAACGACCGGTAATATAATCTTCTGTAGTTTTTAAGGCTGGTCGTGTAAATATTATATCTGTTTTATCAGTTTCAATTAATTTTCCCATATAGAAAAAAGCTGTTATATCTGAGGTTCGAGCAGCCTGCTGCATATTATGAGTTACAATAATAATTGTATAAGTTTTTTTTAACTCATGTATCAGTTCTTCAATCTTTTGTGTTGCAATTGGGTCTAATGCTGAACATGGCTCATCCATCAATAATACTTCAGGATTAACAGCAAGAGCTCTTGCAATACATAATCTTTGCTGCTGTCCGCCGGATAATCCGAGAGCTGTATTATGGAGTCTGTCTTTTACTTCATTCCAAAGTGCACCTGCTATGAGACTTTTTTCAACACGCTCTGCAATCAGGTTTTTATTTTTTATACCTTTTACTTTTAATCCGTATGCAATATTTTCAAAAATTGTTTTGGGAAAAGGATTAGGCTTTTGAAAAACCATGCCAACTTGTCCTCTTAAGCTGACTACATCTATAGAAGGCATGTAGATATCTTCACCGTCAAGGTAAATATTACCTTCTACACGAATATCTGATATAAGATCGTTCATTCTGTTTAAACATCTTAAAAAAGTGCTTTTGCCACAACCAGAAGGTCCAATTAATGCTGTTACCTGATTTTTATAAAAATCTAATGAAATATCATGCAGAGCTTTAAACTGTCCGTAATAGAAATTTAAATTTTTTGATTTTATTTTTAGTTGTTTGCTCATTATTGTTTAAACTTTTTTGTAAAATAATTATTAAATTTTTGATTTTTTTCTAAGCTTTGTTCTGTATATAATAGCAATCAGGTTCATGCCAAGTACTAATGTTATTAATACAAGAGCTGTTCCATACTGCAGGTGTCTTGTTGCTTCAATTTCAGTTCCTGCTGTTGCAAGCACATAAATATGATAAGGCAGAACCATTATTTCACTAAATATACCTGAAGGTAATTTGGGTGAAAAAAACACTGCTGCTGTAAACATAACAGGTGCAGTTTCTCCTGCTGCTCTGCTTATACCAAGTATTGCCCCTGTAAGTATCCCGGGTGCTGCTGTCGGAAGAACAACTCTTAAAATTGTCTGAAGTTTTGTAGCACCAAGTCCAAGAGATGCTTCTCTGTATGTATCAGGAACTGCCTTTAATGCTTCTTCTGTAGATCCTATAACAACAGGAAGTGTCATAATTCCAAGTGTTAATGCACCTGCTAATATTGAAACTCCCATTTTAAGATAAATAACAAAAAAAGCAAGCCCAAAAAGGCCGTAAACAACAGAAGGTACACCTGCTAAATTACTTATACAAAGCCTGATTATTCGTAAAATTTTGCCTTGTGTTGCATATTCATTTAAGTATACTGCTGAAAAAACACCAATTGGGAAAGCAACAAAAATAGAACAAAGGCTAAGATAAACAGTGCCTATAATACATGGTAATATTCCACCTTTGGTCATTGAATCTGTAGGAGGTTTTGTTAAAAACTCCCAGGTTATAGCATTCCATCCATTTGATAGTATAAAATATATAATTATAGCAAGAGCCATAAAATTAATGAATGCTGCTGATCTGAATAAAAAATAAAACAGATGCTGAAGAAATCTTTTCTTTTTTTGTATTTTATTTATAGCTTCTGCAGTATCAGTCATTTTCTGATTTCCTTTAAAAAAATTACTTTTTACAAAAGACCTAAGGATTCGCCCAAAAATAAGTTCGCAATTTTAAGTGTTGAGGCGCCTGCCTGACTGCGTTACGAAAGCGTAGTAATATCAAGATATTTCTGCGCTTTCGTAACGCAGTCAGGC
>DAOWNP010000059.1 GCA_030642545.1 Desulfobacteraceae bacterium
ATTATCTGATTGACAAAATAATGTATAAAAAAAAAGTTTTTGTCAAGTAATAAAAAATATTGATTTTTCGTCTTGAACTTGAGAAGAAATTTTCATTCCTGCTGCAACCTATCGATATAAAATCAGAACTTTGTTTACAATTAGATACATAAAGCCACACTCTAAAAATGTCAAATAAAAAAATGTCCCACTTTAATATAATGTTTTAAACAAACTTTTTATCTTAGGAACGTGGACAAAAAAACTAAATTTTTTTTTCAGCCCATATTGCAAGATGTTCTCTGAATATTTTTGAATTATGCCTTATATCTACCGGAAAACATTTGTGGAAAAGAAAGAGTTTAATATCTTTTGTCATGTCATCTTCTTTTGCTATATCACGAAGCTCTCTTAATAAAATTTTCCTGTTTTTTTTAATGGTTTTTGAAAGTTCAATGCACATAACAGGTGTTTTGTCATTTTTTGGACCAATTCCTACAAGAGCACTTCTTTCTATACATGGATGCTGATTAAAAAATGATTCACATGGAATTGTATAAAGAGTAACATCTTTTGTTATTACCCTGTGATTTTTTCTTCCGCAAAACCATATCCTGTTGTTTGTATCCATCCATCCAAGATCGCCCATTCTATGCCATATTTTATTGTTATCCTCTATTTTTGAAAGCTTTTGGGCTGTATCATTTTTATAATAGGCTTTTGTTACAACATCTCCTGAAACTATAATTTCACCTATTTCTCCTTTTGAAACCAATAAAGTCTGACTAAATTTTTCAATTGGTTCATCACTTATTTTAATAAGTTTTAAACAGGTCATATCTAATGCCCTACCAACGCAATTTCCATAACCCATTTCACTAAGCAGTTTTGTTTCTAAAATAATTTCATTACTATCTATAGATGATACAGGAAGAGCCTCTGTTGCACCATAGGGAGTATGTATAAGAGCATCTTCTGTCAACATTGAAGTGAAGGTTTCAATGACTTTTGGAGATACAGGTGCACCGGCTGAAACAATTCGTTTTAGAGATGGAAGTTTTAAATTGTTATTTTTACCGTACTTCCCTACCCGATCCAAAAGAGCCGGAGATGCAAACATGTTTGTAACTCCATGATTTATTATAGCTTCTATTATTTTTTCAGGATTTACTTTTGCAGGTTTAGTAGGATCCATATCAGGAATTATTGCTGTCATACCAAGAGCAGGATCAAAAAGAGCAAAAAGAGGAAAAGTTGGGAGATCTATTTCACCCTGCATTATATTATATTGAGATTTCAGTTGTTTTATTTGTGAGTCAAATATTTTATGAGTGTAAACAACTCCTTTTGCAGGACCTGTACTTCCTGTTGTAAAGAGTATGGCAGCTATTTCATCTTCTTTTGTCTCTACAAGAGAATATGGTTTTTTTGTTATTTTCAATATATCTTTTGTAGTAAGTCCACCCCAAAACCAGCGCTTTCCAATTGTAATAAAAGTTTTTACACTACTAAAATATTTTGGAAACAATGTTCTTAATGCATGGGCTACAGGAATACCTATAAATGCTTCAGGATCACTCTGCTTAAGGCAGGAGAGCATTCTTTTTATTCCCATACCCGGATCTACCAAGACAGGAACAGCTCCTGTTTTAAAAAGAGCAAAAGTTAATGAAAATAAAATCAGGCTGGGTTTTACCATTAATATGGTTTTTGTACCACGCTCTATTCCTGCTCTGTTAAGCCCTGCTGCGATACAGTCAGATTCCTGATCAAGCTGTTTAAACGTTAAATGAGAATACGTTATTCTGCCTGAAGATATATCCCTTGATACCGGAACAACAATAGCTTTTGTATATGGCTGAATTTCTGCCATCTCTTTGAGATATTTTGCAATATTAATATATTTATTTGTCATTTTTCCTCAAACTTTAAGAATAAACAGTCAAAAAAAACATATACGTACAATTCGACGATACAGAGAGTTTAGAGTTATGATTACACTTTAAAATTAATAAATCAGAAAAGCAGGTCTTTGATTTTTTCAAAAAAACTCTTCTTTTTTCTGTTTTTTAATCTTGTTGTTTCTTTATCTGATTCTACAAGAGAGTTTTCAAGCGTTTGTTTTAAACCTTCTTTTTCTTCTGTTATAAGATCTGTTCCTGTTATTTCATTAACTGAAAAAGAGACATAAACAGATTTAATCTTTTTTTCAGCACCTGACAAAGATTTTTGCATATTTTTTTTTAAAGTAATCCATTTTTTTGATTCAATCGCAACAATTTTTTTTTGCTCAGGAAAGTTACTCTCTATTTTCTTCAGTCTTATAATTTCAATATTTATCAGCTTTATCTCTTTATCAAACTTTGTCAAATTCTCATAAACTTCAGGAAGCAGTGTTTTGGTAAAAAGCATAACATCAGGTTTTAAACTTATTGTATCTAATTTTGATATCTCAACTTTAGAATAGTTAAAGTAATATTTTAAACCAAAATATGAACCTGAAAGAATAATACAGAGAATAAGAATTAAAACTATTTTACTTTTTTTCTTCTTTTCTTTTACCATAATTTTTTTAAAAAAAATAAATTGTACTATTATAATTTCAGTAGTGTCCGGTTAGAATTTTGCATGAGAGAAGTTTATTTGTTTCCGGCAATTTCTTAACCGGACACTACTGTTATAATTTATAAGTTTTTTCATACAGGGTTGTTCGATAAAAAATCTTTAATTATTGTCACGACTTCATCAGGTGCATCTTCTAATAAATAATGACCCGCATCGTTTATAAAAAACGATTTTGCATGTGGAAATCTGTTTACCCACTCATTGTAATAAGATGAGTCAAATACAAAATCTTTACCGCCCCAGCAGATAAGCATTGGAATATCTGACAGCTTAAATGAATTTTCATCAAGAAATTTAATAAGGTCATAACTCTCATCTGTTTTATTTATTGGAATATCCTGGACAAATTTTAAGGTTGCAAGCCTGTTATTCCACGAGTTATATGGAGCTGTGAGTCCTTTTTTTACCGGTTTTGAAAGCTTTGTAGCAGCAGCCATATATAGTGCTGAAACAGAAAACAGATTAAAGCCAAGAACAGCAGGGGTGGCAAAAGAAGTCATATTTCTTACTATTTTTAATCTTTTTGGTATTGTTTTACCTTCTGGTGGGAAAAAACAGGATGTATTAGTAACTACTATCCTTCCAATTTTATTCAAATTCCTTAACGCATAAATCAGGCCTATGGCTCCTCCCCAGTCATGAACAATCAAAGTTATTTTTTCCTTTAACTGCAACTTTTCCATAAATGCTTCAAAGTCATCTACTCTGTTTTGTAATTTAAATCCGTATTGTCTGGCATTTGGTTTCTCAGACAAACCACATCCAATATGATCAACTGCAATTGTTCTGTAATTTGCAGAAAACTCTTTTATAAGTGATCTGAAATAAAATGACCATGTAGGGTTTCCATGAACCATAACGACAGGTTCACCACAACCTTCGTCTACAAAGTGATATTTAAATCCATTTACATTAAAATTTTTTTTGTTAAAAGGATACAAGTGTAAAAAATCTGTTAAATCTATCTCTTTTTTTACTGCTTTTACCATTTTACCCCCAGCATTAAACAATTAAGCCCGCTGCCTATTCCAAGAAAACCTACCAGATCATCTGATTTTATAAACCCTCTGTCTGCTGCAATAGCAGCTGTTAACGGAAGAGATACAGTTCCCATGTTGCCAAGATATTGATAGGTTGAATAATCCTTTTCATAATCTAATGCAAGCGCTGAAAGGATTGTTTTTTGATGAGCAGATCCTACCTGATGACATATTGTTTTGTCTATATGATCGGTGGACAGGTTAAGTTCATATTTAAATTTATTAAAAGTTTCTTTTCCAATATTTACTCCGTTTTTTAAAACACTTACAGAATCCGTTTCCATAACATTTACTCCTGATTCAGGATTTTCTGTATCAGTACCCCACCAGCACAATTTATTATACTCTGAAGCATTTTTTACAGCTCCACCTAAAAGCTTGTGTGATTTGTGTTTGTTAAATAATCCATTACTAAGGACAACAGCACACGCTCCAGATCCTCCTGTTAAAGTTGCTACAGTTTTTTTAAACATATCCATGTTGTTTGCATTGAGCATTCTTTGTATTGTTATATCTATTATTTCGCGTGCTGATTCACAAGATGTAACAATTCCAGCCTCAATCTGACCTAATTCTATAGCATTTGCTATTATTATCATTCCATTTAAAACACCAAGACAGGCATTTGAAACATCAAATATTTCAGCATCAGATTTTATATTAAGCCCGCAGGCAGTAGCACAGGCTGTTGCTGGTTCTAAATTATCTCTACAAACTCCGGCATATATAAGCATGCCTATAGATTCTACAGGGATATTTGATTGATCAATAGCTTTTTTACCTGCCTTTACAGCTTTATCACACATAGAAACATCTTTATTCCAGAACCTTCTCTCTTTTATTCCTGTTAACGCTTCTAACTGACCAATTTTAAAATGCAGTTTTTCATAAAGAGGAATGAGTTTTTTTTCTATATCATAAGAAGTTACAACATTTTGTGCAAGTTCATATGAAATAGCATCTATATAGACTTTTGAATATAGCATATATCTTTATTGCCTTAGGTTTAATTCTTTATTTGTTAGAGCACAGGCTGTTACAAAACACTAATTTATCCAATTTCTGCGTTAGAAAATAAATTTGATCCTCGAAATACAACTAAGTATGCCTGTGGTCAAATTATTTTTCTGCCTTGAACACAGAAGAAATTTTCGTTCTGCAGGCAACCTGTCGGGTTGCAGTGGTGTTTTTTTTTAAAATTAAATTTAAAAGTAAGAAATATTTTTAATTATTATTCTAAAACAGACATAATTTTATGCTTGTTTTAGATAGTATTATTGGTTAAATTAATTTGCAAGATTTTTTCTTCGTACTTTCGTATTAAAAATGCTATTAATTAAAGTAATTCATTAGACTCTACTCAAAAATACAAAAAGGCAAATATGATAACATGGAAGCAATCTTTTTTTAAAAGTCCCGGACCAAATAATTTCAAAGAGAGTGTTGTTCTTTTTATAAAAGGCTTTTGCATGGGTTCAGCAGATATAGTACCTGGTGTTTCAGGAGGTACAATTGCTCTTATTTTAGGAATTTATGATAAACTTTTAAATGCTATAAGCTCAATCAGTTTATATGTTTTCAGGAAGAAAATCATGGTTCTTGATTTTAAAGGTGCCCTGTCTGAAATTCATATTAGATTTATACTGCCGCTTTTTTTGGGAATAGGCTGTGCTATTATCAGCCTTGCACGACTGGTAAATTATCTTTTACATCATGAACAGGTTATGATCTGGAGTTTTTTTTTTGGTTTGATTGCAGCTTCTGTATTTTATGTTGGAAAAAAAATAGAGAAATGGGGAATATCTGAAGTATGCCTGTTTGTATTGGGCGTTTTTTTATCATGGCAGATTGTAAGTCTTATACCTGCTATAACACCTGAAACCTATTGGTTTATTTTTATTACAGGTTTTATTGCCATATGTGCCATGATATTGCCTGGAATAAGCGGGGCATTTATTTTACTCATTTTTGGAAAGTACGAATTTATAACAGGAGTGTTAAAAAATCCATTTAACACCGAAAATTTTATAATTATAGCTGTTTTTTGTTTAGGATGCTTATGTGGACTTCTGGGTTTTTCGAAAATTTTAAGTTATTTGTTAGACAGGTGGCATAACTGGACAATGGCTATGCTAACCGGTCTTATGGCAGGATCCATGAAAAAAATATGGCCTTATAAAGAGGTTATTGAATCAAAAATTATACACGAAAAAATCTATGTCCTATCTGAAAAAAATATATTCCCTGTAGATAATTTTAACTGTGAAGTTGCTATTTCTCTCTGCTTAATTATATGCGGTTTTCTTATGATTTTCCTTTTAAACTGTTTTTTTAAAGAAAAAATTTAGACTTTATAAAAATCTAAATATATATTTGACATTTTTTTAAATATTACATATACTAATTTCTATACATAAACAGTGTTTATGTATAGAAATTATAATTACCTTTATGATCTAAAGTTGTAGTTATATTTTAAAGTTATATTTTAGTTTTTATATTTTACAACAGACTGCTTTTTGACAGCAAAGGAGTGTTTTACATGAGGAAAAAATTTTATTATTTAACTCTAATAATAATACTGCTATTTTTTTCATGCTCAGGAGATAATTCAGAATTAGCATTTCAAAATAATGATATAGAACCTGAATACAGATTTTTTAATCTGCTTGAAGATTATCCTGCATTAGACAGCAGCTTTAATAATCTTGATTCGCATGAATTTAATCAAAAGCTCAGCAAACCGGTTAATAAAAATATATATGAGGCAAAATCAGTACTGGCTCTTACAAGTTCATTACTTAATAATCCTGAATTTTCTGTTCAAAAAACTGTTTTATCTTTTAATAATATTATAGAAAGAATAATAAAACAGGATGATCTGAATTCTACTGTTTTTACAGAATCTATTAATAATTCAACAGATGGTTCTCATTCAATATCAGAAAAATATGCAAAAGATTTTTATAATTTATTAGACCTTTATTCACAAAATGATGTCTATTTTACAGATGAATTGACAACAATAATAAATAAACTAATATCCTATATAAAAGACACATACCAAAAAGGTGAATTAGAAGATATTGTAAGTGATCTTTCCGCTTTTTTATTGGAAGAAGATGGCACAACAGTTGCCTCGACCATAACTCTTTTTGGAGAAATTATTGGGAAGCTTGCTCTTTCCTCAGATACAAGCCTCTATCTTGATGCAAATGGCGATGTCTCTTTAGATAAAGACAGTGCAGTTCTTGATACAGGGTTGGGAAATGGATCAAGAGGAGTTAAAACACTTTTATCTGGAATTAATGATCTTTTGCAGGATAAAGAGGCAAAAGAGACTTTTTTTGAACTGCTTTCTGAAATTGGGAAAATTTTTTCATCAGAGGTTGAAGGAAAAGATGCTAAAACAGTCTTAAAAGAGCTTATAATCAATCTTGAATCACATTTTACCCAAGGTGGAGAAATTTACGAAAGCAATTTAGATTACCATACAAATGATGAAAATATACATACAGATTCAGAGCTTGGCAGTACAATAACAGAAATAGCTCCTATGTTATTACAACTTTTAAAAAGAGCTGATAGATCAGGATCAATGATAGAGGATAAAGAAGATAAAAAAACTTACCCTTTAGAAGTATTCTCCAAAAGATTATATGATACAGGTTTTAATCCTGACAATAAAAACAGTGTTGCTTCCAGAATAGAAGAGTCTCTTTATGAAACTTTACGTTCAGATATAATGGGTAAAGATAGAAAAACGCTTAAAACAGGAGACTTGTCTAAAGATCCTTTTAATGATCCTTTCTTAGAAGCTTTTGTAACAATTGCTTCCACAACAAGCTATGCAGGATGGGATGATGGCGGAGAAACAGGAGAGATATTAACTACTCCTGGTCTTCTTTCTGATCCATCAGCTATGCATGGGCATGGTAATGCCACAGGATTTTTAACATTAAATGATGTGTTTTTTAGTATTGGTTTAAAAGATATAATAGATGTACCTATTGCTGGACATAGCTTAAATCTTGGTCTTTATTCTTTGGCTCTTCCATGTACAGGTAATAATATTTCAAGAAGAGCTCTGCCTTTTACATATAAAGACAGTAATTTATTTAAATTTGCCTATGATCAGAACTACTTTGCACCAAATTTAATGAGCGGATTTCAGTTATTTGATTTTGGAACTTCAAATGGTGGCAATCTTGCTGGCGGAGAAGGTGAGACTATGAACTCTTATAAGCCCTTAAATGTTGACGGGTTTGGAGAGACTGTATTTTCCCACTGGTATCTTGAGTCAATGGAGCGCAGTACAGCAAGAGGAGAAGGTCCATACTACTTTGTCAATGGAATGAAAAAAGAAGGGAACAGATATATATATTACAGATTAGATTCCCGTATAAACCTTATAATAACCAAACCAGATCCAAATGATGTATCTACGTGGACATATGAATACCCGTATGATGGTGGAAATGATATAAAAGACCCTGATAATCCTTTATATAGATTAAATAATCGTTACAAAGCAACATGGAATAGTGATTATTATTTAATCCATTATGGCAACAACAGAAGATACAGTCCTTTAGATATGAAATCAGGAAAAGCAGATGCCCAATGTGTAACTTATTCGGAAATCATCCCTGAAAACAGTATTCAAAGAGAGTGTAAAACTTATGAAGAGGCAGCATACAGAAATTTTCAATGGTACAGTAATGAAAAAAAATTCGCAATAATAGTACCCCTATATCTGAAATTCGAAAATCTTTTAAAAGGTGCTGCATTTTTAACAATTGAAGCAAATGGAATTGTCGGGTTGATGAATGCGAAAAAATTTAAAGAAAATGGTTTCTGGGCAAGAGCAGGACATGATAATATATCAGCTGTACCAGGTGATTACCGTTTTGTTCTTCAGCTAAAGGCTCACCTTTTAGGACTTGATCAGATTCTTCCCGGTGTGTCTGTAACAGATATATTAAATGATATAGTTTATGATACTATTCTCGGTACAGGTAGTGTGCTTCCTGGCTTTTTAGGACATACTCTGCCTCCTGCACCAAGAATTGGTTTCCCTTTCAGAGATTATATGAAAGATACTTCCGCTTTTGTGGGTTCAAGCAGTGCTGTGGATCTTTCAAAAGGAGACATGACTTTTACAGCTGATAATGATGATCCTGTATGGGCAAGAAGAAATATATTGCTGCCTGTTGTTGGTTCTTTGTGCGGAGCAAACTGGATGTATTCCGGACCAAAAGGTATGAAAGATACATTAAACTATATAGCTGATGGGCTTCTGCCTTTTTTAATCAAACCTCATTATTATTACCAGAAAGATAGTGGTCTTTTCCCAAGAAATACATGGAAATTTAATAATATTGGCGGAGATGTAAAAAATACAGATTATGGAGAATACGCAGGTTATTTTTTAACGAGAACCTCAGATATTGCAGGTAATGATCCAAATTGTGAATGGGGTGGCTGGGCTGAAAGATTTTTTTTCCAGCCAAAAAAAGAGATGAGTATTCTAACAATTTTATCTGAAAGTGAATATGGTAAATGTGATGGCCTGCTTCCACTTTTAACAGCATATAACCTGTATGAACCACAAGGCATTGCTAATCAACCAAACACAAGGGTAATTAGCAAATTGATCAAGCTGTTGTATCTTCTTGGAAATGATGAAAAATATGGAGATAATCCAAAAGATAGCAACTGGAAAGAAAATGATTATTCCACATGGGGTGTCAGGCGTAAATTACTTTACGGATTAGAGCAGATATCATCTTCTTTTAAACCTCAAAAAGGAACTATGAATACTATTTATGAGCAAACTTATGTTAATATCAAACATCCTAACTGGATTTATGAAAAAGAAGATCAGAATACTTCTTCTATACGTCCACAGGATATAAGTTTATCTGAAATATTAGATGAATTTATAGGATCTGATGTTACCGGAAAAGGTCTATCCCATGTTGTTGATATAAGACCAAATGATTCTGACTGGGATAATTTTTACAAATTAACCGGATCTTTTGCAGAAATTTTTTCAGATGGTTATAACGGATCTAACAGATATAATATAGTTAATAATATAATAGATATAACAGATAAACTATTTACTGGTGTAACAGTTACAGACAATCATATTAAAGGACTTGTACATAGTCTTGGGTCAGTATTTACAAAATATAATACAGATAGTTATTTGTGGGAATATCCTGAAGAAATTACTGATATTGTAACAGAAAATCTTCCTAAAATATTGGATAATTATAAGGGTCATTATACTGACCTTATGATATTTGCAGAAACATTAACAGAAGATGACGGATTTGTGGAGTATTTTTTACAGGATTTGAGTTCGGATTATTTTGCTGAAGAGATAGTGTTTCAGTTAAATGAATTTTTAGATACCAGGCTCGTATCTGATTATGAATCATCTCTGTGGCGTGATCTGTCAATACTTTTAAAAGACGCATCTTCTATCATGGATTCTAAAGAACCAGCATGGGTTGAAAATTTATTTATCTCACATAGTGTTGTAAAAAAAAGCAATTAGGAATAAGAATAAAATAACTTAAAATGAACCAAATTAACATCCAGTATTACAAAACAAAAATAGG